>CAYMMC010000146.1:0-7448 GCA_964391125.1 uncultured Akkermansia sp. | reverse complement strand
TTTCGACGGACGGTCTTGCCGCGAGGCGGGCAGGGCCGCGCGGCCCGCGCGGTCGGTCGGACATCCCCACGACCGCCGTTTCCCGAGCGGGCCGCTCGGGGCTATCTTTGAACCCCGCAGCGGTGCGCGGAGGGATGGGTCCCGGCTGGATTCCTTGCTTCTCGGTCGTGGAGCCCGCTCCACCTTGCCCTCGCCCCCGCTCGGTCCTCCGGGCTGCCTTTCAGGCAGGCTACGTCGCTCCGCTCCATTGTCGTCGCGCCTCGCCAGCCGGGAAAATGCCTCGCCGTTTTTCATCGCGGGGTTTTTCGACGGTCTCTCAATGGTGGGGATTCGGTTGCTGAAAATCGGTTTTATCTTTTTCAAAGATGAAGAGTTTCGAGACAGATCCTTCAACGAGTTGGAGATGGGTTCCGTTTCATGATCGATGTTCTTTAAAATTTGGATTTCTGTCGAGATTTTCTCATCAATGTTTTTGGTTAGGCGCTGGATACCTCCTCTCTTTCTCTTGCGTCGTGAGGGGAAACCCGGCATCGTCCGCCTTTCCCCGCGCATGACCCGCGATCGCTCCCTGCCCATCTTCGAGCTCGAATCGGATTTCCTCGACGCCCTGCGCGGGGAGAACGCCCGCGTCGTCGTCGAGGCCCCCACCGGCTCGGGGAAGTCGACCCAAGTCCCCCAGTTCCTCGCCGACAGCGGTTTGGCCGGCGAACGCGAGATCTACGTCCTCCAGCCCCGCCGCCTCGCGGCGAGGATGCTGGCCCGGCGCGTCGCGGAGGAGCGCGGCGTCCGACTCGGCGAGGAGGTGGGCTACCAGGTCCGCTTCGAAAACGAAGTCTCGGCGAGAACCCGGATCCGCTTCGTCACCGAGGGCATCCTCATCCGCAAGCTCATCGAGCAGCCCGATCTCGCGGACGTCGCCGCCGTCGTCCTCGACGAATTCCACGAACGCCACTTCTTCGGCGACATCAGCCTCGCCCGCTGCCTCGAAGTCCAGCGGGAGCGCCGCCCCGACCTCAAGCTCGCCGTCATGTCGGCGACCCTGGAGACGGAGGCCCTGAAGGGATACCTGGGGGCAGGCTGCCGACACCTCGTCTCCCAAGGGCGCACCTATCCCGTCGAGATCCGCTACGAGCCCCGGCGGGAACGCCACCAGGGCGAGCTCTGGGACCACGTCGCCCGGACCATTCGGGACCATTTGAAGGCCCATGGAGTCCAAGGGCATATCCTGGTTTTCATGCCGGGACGGTATGAAATCCAAAAGACCCTCGACGCCCTGAGACGAGCCCCGTGGAGCGGAGGCTTCGACCTGCACGCCCTGCACGGCGAGCTGCCCCCGGCCCAGCAGGACTCCGCCGTGGGATGGGGCGAGCGTCCCAAGATCGTCGTCGCGACGAACGTGGCCGAGACCTCCATCACCATCGACGGCGTCCGCCTCGTGGTCGACGCCGGCCTGGAGCGCCGGGCCTCCTTCGACTCCCGTCGCGGCATCGGCACGCTCCACATCGAGAAGATCTCGCGCGCCTCCGCCGACCAGCGCGCGGGCCGGGCGGGCCGCACCGGCCCCGGCGTGGCCATCCGCCTCTGGAGCGAGCGGGAGCACGAACAGCGCGAAGCCGCCACGCCCGCCGAGATCCGGCGCATGGACCTCGCCGAGGCCGTGCTCATCCTCTGCTCCAGCGGCGTCGCGAAGATCCGCGAATTCCCCTGGTTCGAGCCGCCCGAGCCGCGCGCCCTCGACGAGGCCGTCGAACGGCTCCAGGTCCTCGGTGCGCTCGACGGGGACGAAGGGCTGACCCCGGACGGACGCCTCATGGGGCAGCTTCCCGTGCCGCCGCGCTTCGGACGCCTCCTCCTCGACGCGGCCCGGGCCGGCTGCCTCCAGACAATGTCCCTCGTCGCCGCGATCTCCCAGGCCCGTCCGCTCTTCCCAACGAGGAAAAAGCATTCCCAGCATCTCATGCCCAAGGATTTCGAGCAGGACGGCGACCTCTCCGACTTCCAGCCGCTCCTGCGGGCCTGGGGCCAGATGAAGCAGAACCAGTTCCGCCGCGAGATCGGCGAACGCCTCGGCATCCACGCCGGGGCCGCCCGCGACATCGACCGCATCGCGGCCCAGCTGGTCCGGGTCGCCTCGCGCTGGGCGCCCGGCGCCGACGCCAGCGACGATCCAAGCGACGAGCGCTTCGCCAAGCTGCTTCTCGGCGGTTTCTCCGACCGTCTCGCCCTGCGCCACGGCGCCGCGACGCTGAGCTGCGCCGTGGTCGGCGGACGACGCGGCACGGTGGACAAGGAAAGCGTCGCCGCCGACAAGGAGACCCGTCTTTTCCTCGCCGGAGAGATGGTCGAGGTCGAGGGCAAGGACGTCTCGGTGAAGCTCTCCCTCTGCACCCGCATCGAGGAGGCCTGGCTGCGCGAGCGCTTTCCCGACGACTTCCACGAGCGCGACGGAGCGGTCTGGGACGAGCGCCAGCGCAAGGTCGAGGCCCGCCGCGAACGGCGCTTCCGCGACCTCGTGCTCGAGTCGCGCCCCAGCGGAACCGCCCCCTCGTCCGAGGCGGCCTCGATCCTCGCCGAGCGCGTCCTTTCCGGGGAGCTCAATCTGAAGGCGTGGGACGACAAGGTCGAGGCCTGGTTCGCCCGGATCCATCTCGCCGCCGAGCATTGCCCCGACTACGGCTTCGTCCCCATCGACGACGAGGCCAAGCTGCTCCTGCTCGAACAGATCTGCGCCGGGGCGACCAGCTATTCGCAGATCAAGGACCGCCCCGTCTGGAACGCCCTGCGCGAGTGGCTGCCCCCGCACCAGGCCGCCGCGCTCGACTTCCTCGCGCCCGAGAGCATCGCGCTCTCCAACGGCAGGCCGACGAAGGTGCATTACCGTCCCGGCGAAAAGCCGCGCATCTCCGTGCTGATCCAGCACCTGTTCGGGCGCAAGGACTCGCCGACGGTCTGCGAGGGGCGGGTGCCCGTCGTCATCGAGATCCTCGCGCCCAACCACCGTCCCGTGCAGGTGACGGAGAATCTCGCGGGCTTCTGGACCGGCAGCTATCCTGCGGTGCGGGCCCAGTTGCGCGGACGCTATCCCAAGCACGAGTGGCCGGAATTCCAGTGAGAAGGCGGCGCGGGGCGATCCGCGCGTCGCGGCGTCGGGATGGCGGAATTTTTCGGATGCGGTGTAACGATCCGACCCCGTTCGCGTTGTATATGGGTGAACCGCTCGCTTGTGGTCCCTCCCCGGTCGGTTCCCGACGGACGGCCGGGGAGGGGAAAGGCGGTGGATCGAGCGCCGCCGCGCGACCATCGAGAGGGTCGGCGGCGGATTCTCCGTTGCCTCCGCCGCCCGACTCGCCAAGGTAGCGGCCATGTTCAAACTCCGCGTCGATACCGGCGGCACCTTCACGGACTGCTGGGCCCTGGCCGAAGGCGAGACCCGGCCTCGACTCGCCAAGGTCCTCTCATCGGGACGGCTCCGCGTCGCGGCGAAGGAGTGGCTCCGGGAAAACGAGGTTCTTCTCGACTTGCCTCCCTCCTGGCGGGTGGACGACGCTTTCTTCACCGGCTACAAACTGGAATCCGGCGGCGAAACCGCGCTCGTCCTCTCCTTCGAAGCCGCGGGGAGGGCGGTTCTCTCGCGCCCCCTCCCGAGGTCGGAGTCCGTCGATCTCTTCACCCGCGAGGAGGCGCCCATCCTGGGGGCCAGGCTGCTCACCGGCACGCCTCTCGACAAGCCCTTTCCCGCGATGGACTTCCGGCTCGCCACCACGCGGGGAACCAACGCCCTCCTCGAGCGCAAGGGCGCGCCCGTGGCCCTCTTCGTCACCGAGGGCTTCGCCGACCTGCTCGTCATCCGGGACCAGCGGCGGCCCGACCTCTTCGCCCTCGAGCACGACCGGCCCGACCCCCTCCACGCCCGCGCCATCGAGGTGAGGGAGCGGCTGGACGCGGAAGGGCGGATCCTGACGGAACTCCAATGGGACGGGACCCTCGAAGGGGCCGCCCGCGAGGCTCTCGCCTCCGGCATCGCCGTCGCCGCCGTGGCGCTGCTCCACGCCCACCGCAATCCCGTCCACGAGCTGGCCCTGCGCGAGCGGCTCCTCGCGCTCGGCTTCGAGCAGGTCTCCACCAGCGCCGAACTCGCCCCGCTGGTGAAGATCCTCCCCCGTGCGGAGACGGCGGTGGCCAACGCTTGCCTCCAGCCCGTGATGCAGCGCTTCGTCGACCACCACCGCGGACGCCTCCGCGACGGCGTGGCAGGCGTCCCGACGAGTCCGCCGGACGCCGCGCCTCCAAGCCGCCTCTTCATGATGACCAGCGCGGGCGGTCTCGAGCCGATGGAGCGCTTCCGGCCCAAGGACTCGCTCCTTTCCGGGCCCGCCGGCGGGGTCTCGGGGGCGGTGGCCGTCGCGGAAGCGCTGGGCTTTTCCCGCATCCTCACCTTCGACATGGGGGGCACCAGCACCGACGTGGCGAGATACGACGGCGGCTTCGCCTACGACTTCGAGCAGCGCGTCGGCGGCGCCCGGGTCCTCTCGCCCGCCTTGCGCATCGAAACCGTCGCGGCGGGGGGCGGCTCCATCTGCCGCTGGGAGGGCGGAGGCCTCCGCGTCGGACCCGAGTCCGCCGGCGCCTCGCCCGGCCCGGCCTGCTACGGGCTCGGCGGTCCGCTGACCATCACCGACGCGAACCTCCTGCTCGGGCGGATCGACCCGGACAACTTCGGCATTCCCCTGACCGAAGCCAATCTCGCCGCCGCCCGCGAGGCCGCGCTGGACCTGCAGCGAGCGGCGGGGATCGCCAGCGACGAGCCGGACCCCGCCTTTCTCTCCGGCCTGCTCGATCTGGCCGTCGAGCAGATGGCCGACGCCATCCGCACCATCTCCGTGCGCGACGGCGCCGACCCGGCGGACTACGCCCTCCTCGCCTTCGGCGGGGCCGGTCCGCTCCATGCCTGCGCCATCGCCGAGCGTCTCGGCATCGCCACCATCCTCGTGCCCGGCGAGGCCGGCCTGCTCAGCGCCTACGGGCTGGAATGCGCCGGGATCGAACGCTTCGCCGAACGCCAGATCGACCGTCCCGCCGACGATCCGGACTTGGCCGGAGTCTTCTCCGAAGTCGAGGCCGAAGCGCTCCGCCACTTGGACGAAGCCGGTGAACGCGGGGGCGTCGTCCGCCGCCTCGCCGAGCTCCGCCTCGCCGGGCAGGACGCGACCCTGACGCTGGAGGCGGTCGCGCCGGGACGCCTCGTCGAGGACTTCGCGAAGCGCTACCGGGCCACCTTCGGCTACGATCCGCCGGAGGGCCGCCGGGTCGAGATCGTGAGCTACCGCGCCATCGCCGGAACGGGACGCCGCCGCGACAGCCGCGGGAGCGCGCGACGGATCTCGGAGGGGCGTCGCGACCAGCCCGGGGGCGGCCCGGAGGCCAAGGCAAGGGGCGCCACCTTCCTGAACCGTGCGCTTCTGCAACCCGGCGACGCCGTCACCGGCCCCCGCGTCGTCCAGGACCCCTTCAGCACCCTTTTCCTCGCCCCCGGCTGGACCGCCCGTGCCGAACCTGGCGCGACGCTGCTGCTGACTTTTCGGGGACAGGGCGCGGACTCCCCCGAGGTCCGCCCCGCCTCCATCGTGCGCGAGCTCTTCCGCCACCGCTTCGACCATCTCGTCCGCGAGATGGGCACGATGCTGCAACGCTCCGCCATCTCGACGAACGTGAAGGAGCGGGCCGACTTCTCCTGCGCCCTGCTCGACGGCGATGGCGAGCTGATCACCAGTGCCCCGCACATCCCCGTCCATCTCGGTGCGCTCGGTCTCTGCGTCCGCACGGTGCGCCAGCGCGTCGCCATGGCGCCCGGCGACACCGTCGTCACCAACCATCCCGCCGCAGGCGGCTCGCACCTGCCGGACGTGACCCTGATCACCCCGGTCTTCCACGGGGGCGGCTCCGATCCCGTCGCCTACATCGCGAACCGCGCCCACCACGCCGAAATCGGCGGAATCTCCCCGGGCTCGATGCCGCCGGGGGCCTCCTGCCTCGCCGAGGAAGGCGTCGTCCTCGCTCCGATGCGCTTGATCCAAGGCGGGAAGTCCCGCTTCGCCGAAATCGCCGCCATCCTGACGAACGCTCCCCATCCGACCCGACGGCTTTCCGACAACCTCGCCGACCTCAACGCGCAGCTCGCCGCGAACCGACGCGGCGTGGCGATGCTGGAGGCCCTCCTCCGCGAACACGGCGGCGATCTCGTGCGCGAACAGTTCGCCCATCTCAAGGAGCGCAGCCTCCACGCCCTGCGCGGGCACCTCGCCCGTTTCGGAGAGCGCGAAGTCGCCGCCGAAGAGACGCTCGACGACGGCACTCCCATCCGCGTCGCGATCCGCTGCAGCGGCGACAGGCTCGCCATCTCCTTCGCCGGAAGCGGCGGCGTCCATCCCGGCAACCTCAACGCCACGCCGGCGATCCTGCGCAGCGTCGTCCTCTACGTGCTGCGGCTGTGGACGCAAAGCCCCGTGCCGCTCAACGAGGGGCTGATGCGGGCGGTCGAGATCGATCTGCCCCGGGGCTTCCTCGATCCTCCTTTCGACGAGGATCCGACGAAGTGCCCCGCCGTCGTCGGCGGCAACGTCGAGACGAGCCAACGCGCCGTCGATGCGCTGTTGCGGGCTCTCGGCGCCCAAGCCTGCTCGCAGGGGACCATGAACAACTTCCTCTTCGGCGACGGCGGCTTCGGCTACTACGAGACGATCGGCGGCGGCGCCGGGGCCGGTCCCGGCTACGACGGCGCCTCCGGCCTGCACACGCACATGACCAACACCGCCGTCACCGACCCCGAGATCCTGGAGCAGCGATACCCCGTGCGGCTGCACCGTTTCGCGTTGCGGCGCGGCTCCGGCGGGGCGGGCCGCTGGCGCGGTGGCGACGGATTGATTCGCGAAATCGAGTTTCTGAAGCCCTTGCAAGTCTCCCTCCTCGCCCAACATCGCGTCGTCGCGCCCTACGGCATGGAGGGCGGGGGCGAGGGCCGATGCGGGCGGCAGCGCCTGAACGGCAGGGATCTGCCGGGCATCGCGGCCTTCGCCGTCCAACCGGGCGACCGCCTTCTCATCGAAACGCCGGGCGGCGGAGGCTGGGGGCGCCGGGATCAAGCGTAGCACGGGCTCCAAATCCCATGCCCGTGGGCCATCTCCGAATCCCTTCAATCGGCCATACACAAAAAAGGGATGGACAGCCCTTGATCGCCTCCCATAGTGAAACATTGGCAGATCCCGTCGGGAAACGCCCATTCCCACCCTCTCCCCCTCCTTGGAATGAAACTCCCTGCTCTCATCGAGAGCGGTCGTGTGGTGGCCTCGCTGCGTCGCTCGGACCGCTTGCAACGGATCATCCTCCTCAGTCTCGCCCCCGGGCTGCTGTGGTGGGACTCCCCGCTCCAGGCCAACCCTCGCGGAGGCAGC
>CAYMMC010000145.1:0-7460 GCA_964391125.1 uncultured Akkermansia sp. | reverse complement strand
GCCTGCTTCGGCTCGGGATCGGGGCCCTCCCCGCCCCCGGCGGTGCCGGCCTGGGCGGCCTGGGCGGCCTGGGCGGCCTGGGCGGCCTGGGCGGCCTGCTGAGCGGCGGCGAGCTGGGCGAACTTCGCCTGAAGCCCGTCGGAGGCCTTGCGGATGCGGTCGGTGTCGTCGCCTTTCAGGGCCTCCTCGACCTCGGCGACGGAGGCCTCGATCTCGGACTTGGCGTCGGCGGGAAGCTGATCGCCGAGCTCGTCGAGCTGCTTCTTCACCGTGTAGACGGCGTTGTCGGCGAGGTTGCGCACCTCGATGCCCTCGACCCGCTTCTTGTCCGCCTCGGCGAACTGCTCGGCCTCGCGCTTGGCCTTCTCGATCTCTTCGGAGCTGAGGCCGCTCGATCCCTCGATGGAGATGTGGTGCTCCTTGCCGGTGCCCTTGTCCTTGGCCGAGACCTTGAGGATGCCGTTGCGGTCGATGTCGAAGGTGACCTCGATCTGGGGCAGGCCCCGGGGGGCCGGGTTGATCCCGTCGAGGCGGAAGTTGCCGAGCACCTTGTTGTCGGAGACGAGCTTGCGCTCGCCCTGGCAGACGACGATGTCGACGGAGGGCTGGTTGTCGGCGGCGGTCGAGAAGACCTGCGACTTCTTCGCGGGGATGGTCGTGTTCCGCTCGATCATCGGGGTGGCGACGCCGCCCATGGTCTCGATGGAGAGGGTCAGCGGAGTCACGTCGAGGAGGACCACGTCGCCGAGCGAGGGATCCTTGGAGAGGACGCCGCCCTGGATGGCGGCGCCGATGGCCACGACCTCGTCGGGGTTGACGCCCTGGTGGGGATCCTTGCCGGCGAGGGATTTCGCCGTCTCGACGACCTTGGGCATGCGGGTCATGCCGCCGACGAGGACGAGTTCGTCGATGTCCCCGACGCTGACGCCCGCCTCCTTGAGGCAGTCTCGGACGGGGCCCTTGGTGCGCTCGAACAGGGAATCGGTCATCTGCTCCAGGGCGGCCCGGGTGAGGGTCTTCTGGATGTGCTTGGGACCGGTCTGGTCGGCGGTGATGAAGGGCAGGTTGATTTCGTAGGACTGCGAGGAGGAAAGCGCGATCTTGGCCTTCTCCGCCTCCTCCTTGATCCGCTGGAGCGCGTCGGGCTGCCCGTTCAGATCGATGCCGGAATCGGCCTTGAAGGCGTCGACGATCCACTGGATGACGGCGCCGTCCCAGTCGTCCCCGCCGAGGCGGGTGTCGCCGTCGGTGGCGAGCACCTCGAAAAAGCCCTCGTCGATCTCCAGCACGGAGATGTCGAAGGTGCCGCCGCCGAGGTCGTAGACGGCGATCTTCTCCTCGCCCTTCTTGTCGAGGCCGTAGGAAAGGGCGGCGGCGGTGGGCTCGTTGACGATGCGCTTCACGTCGAGGCCGGCGATCTCGCCGGCGGCCTTGGTCGCGTTGCGCTGCGAGTCGTTGAAGTAGGCGGGCACGGTGATGACCGCCTCGGTGATGGTCTCGCCGAGGCGGGCTTCGGCGTCGGCCTTCAGCTTCGACAGGACCATGGCGGAGATCTCCTGCGGGCTGTAGGTCTTGGTTTCGCCACCGACCTCCACCTGGATGTGGGCGTCGCCGTTGGCGGCTTTGACGATCTTGTAGGGAGTGTTCCTCTCCGCGTCGGTGAGTTCGTCGAACTTGCGCCCGATGAGGCGCTTGGCGGAGAAAATGGTGTTCCGCGGGTTGGTGATGGCCTGTCGCTTCGCGGCCTGGCCGACGATGCGCTCGCCATCCTTGGTGAACGCGACGACGGAGGGCGTGGTGCGGGCGCCTTCGGCGTTTTCGAGAACCACGGGCTGGCCGCCTTCCATCACGGCCATGCAGGAGTTGGTGGTTCCGAGGTCGATTCCTAAAATTTTGCTCATTCGGTGGGATTCCTCTTTTCTCGGTTTAGCGGGGTTGGCGGGAATGCGATTCCCGGTATTTCTGGCCGATCACCTATGCAAAGAGCATGCCACACCCTTCGATTAAAATACAAGTCATTGATATAGAGTAGATTAAAGTTAACAACAAGCATCGTCACAGAAGAGGAATCGCTCCCAATCAGGCCAAAATGGCTCACTTTTCCGTCTCGATGCGCCAAATTGACCCAATGGAGCCAATTTGGCCACGCGGATTTCCCCCGGTCCTCGGACCCGTCCCGACGGGAGCTTCCGTCGGTTCCCCGCATCCGAAGCGAGTGCGTCGGAAGCACCGTCAGGCGATCAGCTCCGTCACCACGCGCGCGTCCGGATTGGTGACGAGCGATTGCGGCGTGCCGCCGCGGAGGTAGGTCAGCTCCTTCGGATCGAGGCCGAAGAGGTGCAGCAGGGTGGCGTGGTAGTCGAAGTGATTCACGACGTCCTCGACCGCATTATGCCCGAACTCGTCGGTGGCGCCGTGGATGTGCCCCGCCTTGAAGCCGCCCCCGGCGACCCACATGCTGAACCCGTAGGTGTTGTGGTCGCGGCCCACCGCCGCCCGGTCGCCCTTGGCGGCGCCGGCGCGGTTCTGGATGACGGGGAGGCGCCCCATCTCGCCGCCCCAGTGGACGATGGTCGTGTCGAGGAGGCCCCGCTGTTTCAGGTCGCGCACCAGCGCGGCGGCGGGCTTGTCCACGTAGGCGCAAGCCGCCGGCAGCCCCGTGAGGATCCTCGAATGGTGATCCCAGGTCTGGTTGGCGGTGAAGACGGAGACGAAGCGCACCCCGCGCTCGACGAGGCGGCGGGCGATGAGGCAACGAGTGCCGAAATCGTCGGTCTCCTTCTGCCCGATGCCGTACATCCGCTTGGTCGCCTCGCTCTCGCCGGAGAGGTCGAGGGCCTCCTTCGCCGCGACCTGCATGCGGGCGGCGAGCTCGAAGCTCTGGATGCGGGCCTCCAGCTCGCTCTCGCCGGGGCGCTCGGAGAGGTGGCGGCGGTTCAGTCCGTCCACGAAATCGAGATAGCGCTGCTGCGCGTCGCCCTTCAGCGACATCGGCGGGTCGAGGTTGAGGATCCGGGGCTCCTTCGGGCGGATCACGGTGCCTTGGTAGAGGGAGGGCAGCCAGCCGTTGGTGAAGTTGTCCACCCCGAGCACGGGCAGACCGCGCGGGTCGGTGAGCGCGACATAGGCGGGCAAGTTGCGGTTTTCCGACCCGAGCCCGTAGGTCAGCCAGCTCCCCAGGGTGGGACGGCCGGTGAGGGCGGATCCGTTGTGAAGGGCGTTGATGGACTGTCCGTGGTTGTTCACCCCGGTGTGCATCGAGCGGATCATGGTGATCTCGTCGGCGATGCCGGCCATGTGGGGAACGAGCTCGCTGAAGTCCATCCCGCTCTGGCCGTGCTTCGAGAACTTCCACGGAGCGCCCATCACCTCGCGGCTGGCGCCGGCGGCGTCGTCGTATTTCACCTCTCCGGGGAAGTCCTTCCCGTCGAGGCGGTCGAGCTCGGGCTTGGGGTCGAAGAGGTCGATGTGGCTGGGGCCGCCCTGCATGAACATCGAGATCATGGCCTTGGCCTGGCCGTAGCGGTGGTGCGCTGGCTTGGGCAGCGTGTCGAACTGCTGCGGGCCTTCGCCCGAGATGGACGGGTTGGCGAGCAGGCCCTGCTCCTTCAGCAGGGTGGCGAGGGCGATGCCGCCGAGGCCGTAGCCTCTCTCCAGAAAATCGCGTCGGGTGAGCATGGTCGGGTGTGGGGATCAGCGTTGCGCAGGGATGGGTCAATCGACGTAGAGGAACTCGTTCGTGCTCATGAGAGCGTGGGCGAGGGCGGCGAGGCCCATCAGCTTCGGCGGGGCGTCGGCCTTTTCGGGCGGACCGGCCGCCTTCTCGAGCTTCGCGGGATGCGCGACGTAGTGCTCGGTCTGGAGCGAGAGGAAGTCGGCCCCCGCCTTCGCCTCCTCGGCGGAGGGCTCGCGGCCGTAGGCGAGCCGCCAGGCCTGGCGGACCTGCTCCTCGACCGGAGCGTCGCCGCATTCCTTCATCAGTCGCTCTCCGAAGTGCTGGGCGAACTCGCGCATGCCGAGGTTGTTCATGAGGAGGAGGCTCTGCGGGCTGACGGTGGTGACGGGCCGGATCTCGCAGTTCGGCGTGGTCATGTCCGGTGCGTCGAAGGCGGCGAACATCTCCAGCGGGCGGGAGCGCCGGATCTGCACGTAGACGCTGCGGCGGAACTCCTCGCCGTCCAGGGATAGGTATTTCCCGGTCTGGCGGCCGGCGGCGTCGGTGGTGTCGATCCCGAGGACGACCTGGCCCTCCTCCGTCAGCATCACCGGGACCGGCTCGCCCCCGGCCTTCGGATTGAGCTTGCCGGAGACGACGAGCAGGGCGTCGCGCAGAATCTCGGCCTCGAGGCGGCGTTTGCTCTGCCGGCTGAGAAGGCGGTTGTCGGGATCGATCCGGTCGGCCTCCGGGTTGCGATCCGACTTCTGCCGCCAAGTGTGGCTGGTGAGGATGAGGCGGTGCAGCGCCTTCAGGCTCCATCCCTGCTCCATGAACTCGCTGGCGAGCCAGTCGAGCAGTTCGGGATGGCTCGGGGCCTCGCCGAGGTGGCCGAAGTCCGTCGGCGTGGCGACCAATCCGGTGCCGAAATGGTGCATCCAGACCCGGTTGACGATGACCCGGGCGAGCAGCGGGTGCCGCCCGTCGGTGAGCATCTCTCCGAGGGCGAGGCGCCGCCCGGTGGTGGGGAGGCCTTCGACCTTCTCCGGCAGGGCCGTCTCCCTCCATCCCGAGAGAATCTCCAAGTCGGAGGGCTGCACCGGATCCCGGGGCGACTCGGGATTGCCGCGGTGGAAGAGGAAGGTCGCGGGAATGGCCCCGGGCTTGGCGGGCAGCTCCGCGAAGGCGTGGACGAAGTCCTCCTGCGGCTTCTTCTTGCGGACCTCGGCCGCCTCGTCGGCCATCGCCTTGAGCGTGGCGGCGTGCTTCGTCTTGTAGGTCGTGTCGTAGAGATAGAGGGAGCCGCCGCTGAGCTTCTCCACCGTGGGATGGCGCTTCAGCAGGGCGGCCTGCTCCGGCGTCCGCTCCTTCGCGGGGGTGCGGTAGGCCTGGCGGAGCGGCTCGCGCGCGGCTTCGTCGCATTTGGCCAGCTCCTTCCCGAGGACTTCCTCGATGAACTCCGCCTGCTTGGCGAGGCGGGCCTCGTCGATCTTCTTCGCCTCGGCTTCGACTGCGGCGGCGGCGGCCTTCTGCTCCTTGGTCTGGAGGGAGACGAGACGGCGGGCGGGCTGGCGCCAGTTCGCCGGATCGAAGCCCGGCTCGAAGACGGCGCGCAGCTCGAAGAAATCGGCCTGGGTGATGGGATCGTATCGGTGGTCGTGGCACTCGGCGCACTGGATGGTCATCCCGTAGAGGCTGTTGGCGACGATCTTGATCGTGTCCGTGATGGTCGCGTTGCGGGCCAGCAGATTGTTCTCCGTCGCGGTGCCGTCGGGGGCCATGCGGAGGAAACCGGTCGCCGCGAGCAGCTCGGCGTAGCGCCCCCGCTCCGCCTCCGTCGGGGAATCGGCGTGCAGGCCGAGCTTCGCCGCGATCTCGTCGCCGGCGAGCTGCTCCTTCACGAACTCGTCGAAGGGCTTGTCGGCGTTCAGGGCGTCGATGACGTAGTCGCGGTACCGCCAGGCGTGGGGGCGCACCGTGTCGCGCTCGTTGAAACCGTCGGAGTCGGCATAGCCCGCGACGTCGAGCCAGTGGCGTCCCCATCGCTCGCCGTAGGCGGACGAGGCGAGGTAGCGGTCGACGAGCCGGGCCCATTCCTCGTCGCCTGCGGAAACGGCCTCCCGTTCCACGACCGCGCCCGGGGGCAGTCCGGCGAGATCGAAGGAGAGGCGGCGATGCAGCGTGGCGGCGTCGGCCTCGTCGGAGAAGGAAAGGCCCTTCTCCTCCAGCTTCGCACGGACGAAGGCGTCGATGGGGTTGCGCTCCCGGGGGTCGGTCTTCTCCGGAATGGGCGGTCGCGCGATGGGCTGCACCGACCACCAGGCGCGCTCCTCCTCCGTGAAAAGGGGCTCCGCCCCCAGGGTCTCGGGTTCGGGGCGGGCGGTCGGCGCCCCGGCGAGCAGCCACTGCTCGATGGTGGCGATGTCGGCGTCGGGCAGCTTCGGCTTCTCCTTCGGCATCTCGCCGCTCTTCAGCACCTCGAGCAAGCGGCTTTCCCCCGGCTTCCCGGCCACGATGGCGGGACCGGACTTTCCACCCTCCGCGAGGAAGCGGGCCAGGCGCACGTCGAGCCCGCCCTTCGTCTCTCCGTCCTCTCCGTGGCAGTGGAAGCAATGCGCCTTCAGGATGGGGCGCACGTCCTTCTCGAACATGGGGGGTTCGGCCGCCAGCACCGCCATCGGAAGGACGACGGGCAGGACGGACGCGAGACGGGCAATTCGGTGCGTCATCGTATGCAAAAAGGACACCTTAGCCCCAAATCGTCTCGGGAAAAGGACGGTTTGACGTGAGGAAGCGGTCTCGTCGCGGATTTCCTTCGCGTCCATTCGCATTTCCGGGCTCGCTCCGAAGACCCTGGGACGGTCCGCGCCCAGCCTCCCGCTCAGTAGGGCCAATGCGTCTTGGTCCAGAGTCCGCCATCGACGTAGACGGTCTGGCCGGTGACGAAATCGGCCTCGTCGCCCGCGAGATGCACCACCATGCGGGCGACGTCCTCCGCTTGGCCGACGCGTCCCATCGGCGTCAGCGGCGACCAGGTCCCGGCGTAGTCGTCCGACTCCTCCCTGGTCCGCTCGATCTCGATGGCCCCGGGCGCCACGCAGTTCACCCGGATGCCGTATTGCCCCAGCTCGCAAGCGGCGACGCGGGTGAGCTGCTCCAAGCCGCCCTTCGAGGCGCAGTAGTCGACGAGGTTCAGGAAGGGCTGCTTGTTCGCCCCGGACCCGATGTTGACGATGGCGCCCCCGCGCCCCGCCTCCTTCATGATCCGCGCCGCCGCCTGGGTGCAGAGGAAGCTGCCCTTCAGGTTCGTCCGGATCGTCCTGTCCCAATCCTCCTCGCGCAAATCCAGCAAGGACGACCAGGTCTGGCGTCCGGCGTTGTTGACGAGGCAGTCGAGCCGGCCGAACGCCTCCAGCACCGTCGAGAACATCGCCTCGACCTCCGTCCTGGCTCCCACGTCGCCGGGCACGACGACGCAGCGGCGCCCCATGCCCTCGATGGCCGTCCGGGTCTCCTCGGCGCCGGCGAGGTCGCTATGGTAGTTCACGGCCACGTCCCATCCGGCCGCGGCCAGCCCGTAGGCGATCCCCCGTCCCACTCCCTTGCTCGCCCCCGTCACAAGAGCCGTCTTTGCCGATGTTCCTTCGCTCATGGCCGGAAATGGAGCGAAAAGCAAGGCGGCGTCAAAAGCGATTCCCAGGCCGCATCGCGTCCCGGGCGGCAATGGACGGGACCGCTCCCGGAGTCGAGAGGACAATGGAGACCGGAATCCCTTTCGAACCCGATTCCAGCGGGCCGGCTTGAC
>CAYMMC010000144.1:0-7471 GCA_964391125.1 uncultured Akkermansia sp. | reverse complement strand
TTGACAGATGAAGACTCGAGCTCGCCAGAGCTCGATACGGAGCGAGGGGGGCCCGTGGCCGCCCCTGGCCGCCAAGGCCAAGCCGACTCAGTAGATTGGGCTCCCCTCACTCCGGTCCCCTGCCATCACGAATGCAGCAGCTTGTTCGGGCGCTCCGCCCAACGGATGGAAGGTCGCGCAGCAGCGCGGAACGAGGACCGGACTCCTATCGAGGCAGGCTCGGGTCGGCATCGCCAATCACGTGTTGACAGGAGACGCATCATGGAAGGGGCGGCCCTCGTGGCCGCCCGCGCTACCGCCATCGGCTCGCCCCTCGTAGGGGCGGCCCTCGCGGTCGACCCGCAAGTAGGGCGCGCCGGCCTTGGACATTTTCAGCCATCGCCCCGGCGAAACGCTGGCGACGATGCCGAGGTCGTTGGCGAGGGCGGTGTCGAGCAGGTCGCGCCCCGCCCGGAGCCCTTCCGGAGTCGTTGCGGGGGCTTCGGCGCCCTGCTCCCAGACGGCGCCGTAGTCGAGACCGAGACCGAGGCAATGGGTGAAGCCCAGATCCTTGACCCGGGACATCTCCTTCAACACCGACTCCGTTCCCCCGAGGCCCCAGAGCACCACCGGCATCCGATGGGGTTTGGGACGAGGAACGACGACGAAGGGAAGCCGCTCGCTCGTCTCGTGGACCGCGTTCTCGCCCCCCCAGCCCGGAGTCGCAACCGTCACGACGGCAGCGTAGTCGCCGGGACGCAGCGAGGCGTCGAGGGGGATTTCCAAGGGGTGGCTGGCGTAGGCGGCCAGGGAGGGAATGGTCAAGGTCGTCGCTGGCGCAGCGGGCAGTTCGAGGCGGACTTCGAGCGATTCCAGCGTCGTCGCGGAGAGGTTGCGCAGCTCCGCCTGCAGCGCTGCGCCTCCGTCGAAGCGGCGGAAGGCGGGCCGCGTCGCCTCCGTCTCCAGCCGCAGAGGCCGGAAGCTGCGCAGCCCCTCGCTGAGCCGCACCTCGTCGATCCAGCCGGGGAAGCCGTGGTAGTTCGATCCGAGACGGTCGCCCAGGGAGAGCTCGCGGGTCGCCGCAGCCATCGCGGCTGCGGAGGCATCGGCGGAGCGTCCGATCTCGGCGCCGTCGAGCCAAAAGACGACTCCGCCCGCTCCGTCGTAGGAAAAGGCGACGTGGTGCCAAGCGTCCGGGGTCAGCCCAAAGAAGTCGGAATACCAGCTCTTCGAACGACCGCCCAGCCCGATTTCCACGGAGAACCGCCGCCGCCCGTCGCGATCGGCGCTGCTCAGCGCCCATTGGAAGCCGCTGTGGTTGTCGCGGGTGTACTTGGAATCCGCCAGCACCGGGCGCAGCTCGGGGAGGAACTCCTCGTCGGTCTTGGGCCGCAGCCACATCTCGAGGGTGAAGGCGCCGGAAGGCGACGACGCCGGCGAGCGCGGCACGAGGAAGGCGTGGCGCTCGTCCACCACGGGATGCCCCGCCGCGCTCTCGAGGCAGCCGCCGAAGCGCCCCTCGGGATGCCATTTGGCCCCGGCCAGCCTGCCTTCCGCGCCCTTGGACGAAGCGTCCGCGCCGGCTTCGGCCTCCGTGTCGAAGCGCCAGAAGCCCAGCACCTTGGGGCCGTTCGCCTCCTCCCCGGCATAGGCCTCCCACCATCGCGAGGCGGGTTCGTCGGCCCCCTGAGCCAGGGTCGGCGCGGCGGGGAGGAAGAGAAGCGGGAGCAGGGCGAGGAAGGCGGGGCGGGTCATGACGGTGGAGGAAGAAGGCACCGCTTCCGGACGGATTTCAAGTCCCAATGGATGGCCGCCCCACCTCCGGAGGGGTTGGACTCGCGCCCGCGCCGGAGAGGCGGGGCCCTCTCCCATGGCAGCCCGACGCCGCCGCGGCAGCCGGCGCAGCGGATTCAGGCGTCGAACGCCGGTTCGGGCAGCTCGCGGGCGATTTCCTCCACGCGGTACCCGAAGCCGGGGCCGGACAGGGTCGAGCCGTCGAGGACGCCCCCCCTCCTCCGGTAGAGGCCGGGATGGACCTCGCGCTCGGGCGCGCTGGCCTCGGGGTAGAATTGCATCGCGTTCGACTCCACCCCCATGATGGTGCCGGCGTGGGCGGCGAGGAGGAAGTGCGGCACCTGGGCGAGCATGGGGTTGGTGAGGTCCTGCACCATCAGGGTCATCCCCCGGGCCTTGGCCCAGCACAGGCTGAGGAGGGCGCCGGTCTGGGTCTTGCAGGTCTTCAGGGCGACGCCAGACCAGCCGAGCTCGCGGCCAAGCCTGACAAAGCGCCAATCGTGGGCGCTCTCGTCCATGAAGAGCGGCTTGCGGGCGCTGACGCTGCGCACGTCGATGCGGTTCGCCTCGAGATCGTAGGGGAAGGGCTGTTCGACGTAGAGGATCTTCTGGTAGGTGACGGGATCGTCGGACTTGAGCCGGTCGAGGATCTCGTTGACGTAGTCGGGATCGGTCACGGTGCAGTTGAAGTCGGCGGTCAGCCAGGTGACGTCCGTCTCGCGCGAGATCGCGCCGATGCGGACGATGCGCTCGTAGTCCCAGGAGGCGTCGTTGCCGCGCAGCTTGATCTTGAGGCAGTCGAGCCCGTCCTCGCGGATCCAGTCGCGGAGGAGCACGGGGTATCCGTCGTCCGGCTCGCCGCCGACGAGGTCGCCGGGATCGAGCGGATCGAGTCCGCCGACGAGGTGCCAGACGGGCAGCCTGGAGGCGGGCTTGGAAAGGAGGAAGTCGCAGGGATGCTTGCCCCGGAAGGCCCCGTCGCCCTCGAGGAAGTCGGCGAGGTCGCGGGAGAGGAACTCCGGACCGTAGGTTTCGTAGACGGGGCGTCCGTGGAGGCGTCCGTAGGCGTCGTGGACGGCGAGGTCGAAGAGGGAGAAGCAGACGAGGGCGGCGAGATGGGGCAGGGCCGCCTCGGGGGAGCGGTCGGCGTTGAAGGCGTCCTGCAGGGGGTGCAGCCGCTGCTCGATGAAGTCGTGTCCCAGCTCCATGGCGTGGCCGGCGGCGTCCCAGGCGGAGAGATCGCGGGCGATGGCGAGGGAGAAGTCCTCCAGGGCGGAGAGGCGCTCCTCGTAGCCCAAGGCCGCCGGCCAGACCCAGGCCACGGCGAGCGGGGTCTCGCCCCAGCCCTCGGCGCGGCGTCCGTCCGCGCCTTCGAGGACGACGCGGGCGCGGGCGCAGGTGACCGATTCGACGATCTGCGCGCCGAACTTGAGGGGCACCCGCATTTCGATGGGCAGGAAGCGGAGCGAGACTTCGCGGATTCGGGCGGATCGGGGATGGGTCGCCATGGATGGATTTCGGAAAGGGGGATCGGGCAGGAAGGGAATGGGCGGCGGCGTCCTCGGACGCCGGTTCGGTCGCATCAATCGAGTGTGTGGACGAAGAGCCCGGAACGCAGCTTCGGCTCGAACCAGGTCGACTTCGGAGGCATGATCTCGCCGGCATCGGCGATGTCGATGAGCTGCTGCACCGTCGTCGGATGCATCGAGAAGGCCACGGCCCATTCGCCCCCGTCGACGCGCTTCTCCAGCTCCGCAGTGCCGCGGATGCCGCCGATGAAGTCGATGCGCTCGTCCGTCCGCGGATCGCCGATGCCGAGGATGGGGGAGAGGACGCGGTCCTGGAGGAAGGAGACGTCGAGCCGGTCGACGGGGTTGGCGGCGTCCGTCGCCTCCCAGCTCAGGCTGTGCCATTGGCCGGCGAGATAGAGACAGACCGACTCGGGGCCTTCGGGCGTCTTCCGTCCGTTGGAGTCGAGCCGGAACTCGTCGGCGAGGCGCTTGAGGAAACCGTCGGCGGAAAGGCCGTTGAGGTCCCGGACGACCCGGTTGTAGGGCAGGATGGCGAGCTGGCTGGCGGGGAACATCACGGCGAGGAACCAGTTGTAGTTCTCGCTGCCGTCGTGGGCGGGGTTCGCCTCGCGGCGCTCCTTGCCGACGCGGGCGGCGCTGGCGCGGCGGTGGTGGCCGTCGGCCACGTAGGAGAGCGGCACCTCGCCGAGGGCGGCGAGAAGGGGGCCGGCCTCGCTCTCGGCGACGCGCCAGACGGTGTGCTGCACGGAGACGTCGTCGGCGAAGTCGATGGTGGGTTCGTGCGCCGCCGTCCAGCCGTCGACGAAGGCGTCGATCGCGGCGACGTCCTTGTAGGTGAGGAAGACGGGCCCGGTGTTGGCGGCGAGGACGTCGGTGAGGCGGGTGCGGTCGTCCTCCTTGGTCTGGCGGGTCTTCTCGTGCTTGCGGATGAGGTCGTTCTCGTAGTCCTCGATGTGGCAGGCCAGCGTGATCCCGGTCTGGGCGCGGCCCTCCATGATCTGGCGGTAGAGATAGACGCAGGGTTCGGGCTCGCGGAGGAAGGTGCCCTCGCGCTGCATCTTCTCGAAGTTGGCCTTGGCGTGGGCGTAGACCGCCTCGCTGTAGGGGTCGGTGTCGGCGGGCAGCTCCAGCTCGGCGCGCTCGACGCGGAGGAAGCTGTGCGGCTTGCCTTCGGCCAAGGCGCGGGCCTCTTCGGTGTTGATCACGTCGTAGGGGACGGAGGCGAGCTCGGCGGCGACGCCGGGCGCAGGGACGAGGGCGGGGAAGGCTTTCACTCTCATGGGATGCAGGGGGGGTGGGAACGGGACACTGCTACACGCGGGCGGCGCGATCACAAGCGGCGATTCGTTTCCGGCCCGTGGCGGGAGCTCGCGACGGGGAAGCAAATGGACATTGCCCGGCGCTCGGAATTGTGGTTTCCTCGACGGGTGAGCGCATTGCCTCCACGGCCCCTGGCAAGGGTGGCGCTGGCTTTCCTGTCGGCGCTGCCGACGACGGCGTTTGTCCAGGAGGCGACGGAAGCCCGGGCGGAGCCGCCGCCCATTCCCGCGATCCCCGGGGTGCCGGGACTGCGGGAAACGAGAAGGCCGCGCGCGCCCTCGGTCCTGCCCGCTCCGTCGGGTGTCGTCCCGCCCGGCGCGGTCGCCCCCCCCGCGAGGAAGCCGGAGCGGATCCGTCCCGAGTTCCAGCCCGGCAACACCTACCGCTTCGTGGTGAGGACCGAGGTCCTGCCCCACCATGTCGCCGGGTTCGAGATGGAGCAGCAGATCCGCTACGACGCGAAGGTGCCGGTGGACGGGAAGGCCGGCGTCGGGCTGAAGGCCCGCACCGAGCGCCTCGACCTGACCCTGTCGTCGCGGAGCTCGACACTGAGCTACCGCTCGCTCGAGCCGGCGGACCAGGACACCCCTCTGGGCCGGCACCTGCGGGCGACGCTGAACCGTTCCGTCGAGCTCGTCCTCGACGACAAGGGGCGCATCGACGGCGCGACGGCATCCGCCACCGGAGACGGCTCGGCGCTTCTGCCCGGAGTGCCCAGCTTCGGCCCCGAGGAACTGGAGCAGCTCGTCGTGGGATTGATCCAGGGCTTCCCCGAGAAGCGCATCGGCGCGGGCGACCGGTGGACCCTGAAGGGGCGTCGCTCCGTCGGCGGAACGGGGGCGGTGGAGTTCGATGTCCTCCACCAGCACGCGGGGCAGGTGAACTTCGAAGGGCAGAGCTGCATTCTCGTCGAGTTTTCGGGCACCCTGGCCGGCGAGCTGGCCGACGAGGCGAAGGGAGAGCCGGCGCGCCTGCGGGCCGACGCCGTCCAGGGACGCATCTACTTCGATCCCTTGGACCGCATGGTGCGGTTCTCCGAGCAGACCGTGCAGATGACGGTCGCCTGGGGCGAGGAGGGGGAGGCAAATCCCGACGAGGGCGTGGACGCTCCTGCCGATCCGGTGGACAAAGTGCCGGTCCGCCAGAATACGACCATCCGCCTCCTCCACGTCGTGCCGACTTCGTGAGCAGGCTTCCGCCGCCGAGGGAGGTGCGTCTCCCCTGGTTCCCGGAGGCTTTGATTTTGCCGTTTCCGAGCCGTTGACGCGGACAAATTCGGGGAGAAGAGTGCCGGTCGGAACTCCCCGCTCCCCGCCGTCTTGTCGGGAGGGGCGGCGCGGAGGGATCGGAACCCGCCCATTCGCCACCCATGAAACTGCCCGTCCTGCTCCTCTGCCTTGTCGGTCTCGCGCCGTCGCTCCCTGCCGCCGATCCTGCCTTCGACTGGGTCTTCTCCGGAGGTGGCGAAAAGAACGACAAGACCCGCGGCGTCGCCGTGGACCGCGCGGGCGGCGTCTTCCTGACCGGGGAGACCATCGGCGACGGCCGGTTCGGCCGTTTGGAAAGGAAGGGATTGGGCGAGGCCGACTGCTTTCTCGTCAAGCTGGACGCGGCGGGAGAGGTTCTCTGGGTGCGCAGCATCGGCGGCAGCTCGGTCGATCGGGGATACAGCGTGGCCACCGATCCCGCCGGCCATGTCTACGTCACCGGCCAGTATCAAAGCACCGACGCCCGGGCGGGCGAGACCGTCCTGCCGAACGCCGGAGACTTCGATCTCTTCGTCGCCAAGTACGACGCCGACGGGGAACTGCTCTGGATCCGCACCGCCGGAGGGACGGGCAACGACTACGGTCACGGCGTCGCCGTCGATTCCCGCGGACACGTCGTGGTCGGGGGATCCCTCGGTGCCGGGGCCCGTTTCGGCGACGTCGAGCTGAGCGGGAAGCGCGTGATCTTCTGCGCCAAGTACGATGCCGATGGAAAGCTGCTGTGGGTGCGGGGAAGCGAGGGCGGCGTCGGCGGCAGCGCCCACGGGGTGAGCCTGGACGGAGGGGACCGGATCTACCTCGGCGGATCGCTCGTCGGGACCGGCACCTTCGGCGGCGTCGAGGCGGCCTCCGCGAACTCGGCCGCCATGGTGGCCAAGCTCGACCCGGACGGCGCGGTCCAGTGGGTCGCCACCGCCCCGGCGTCCACCTCCTCCGTCTATCACGAGATCGTCGCCGACTCCTCCGGCCGGGTCTGGGCGGCGGGGATGTTCAAGGGCGAGACGGGCTACGGCGACGAGACCTTCCGCTCGGCCGGCGAGCGGGACTACGACGGCTTGCTCGTCCACTACGACACCGACGGAACGATGCGGTGGGCCCGCCACCTCGGCAGCGCGGGCACGGACTACGGCCTCGGGGTCTGCACGGACGACCGCGGCACCGCGTTCCTCGCCGGCGAGTTCTCCCAAAGCGCCACCTTTGCCGGCCGCACCCTGACCTCGCGAGGCGGCACGGACATCCTGACCGCCGCCTTCGACGTGGGGGGCGGGCTCCTCTGGGTGGCGCAGAGCGGCGGGGCCAAGGGCGACAACGCCTACACCATCGCCCGGCACGAAGACCGGCTCCTCATCGCGGGCGCCTGCACCGCCCCCGCCGCGTTCGGAGGCAAATCGGTCGAGAAGGGCGGTGCCGCCGAGCTCTACGCGGCGAAGCTCCGGATTCCCTGATTTTCTCCTTCCCTGCGGCACGGAGTTTGAGGCATCCTGCTCGGGATGCAGATTCCTCCGACCATCGGACGGGGGGCGGGGACGCTCCTCCTCGTTCTGGGGGCGTTCCTTCCGGGCTGCGGGCGGCGGACCG
>CAYMMC010000143.1:3048-7472 GCA_964391125.1 uncultured Akkermansia sp. | reverse complement strand
CCTCCTCGTCCAGCGACCCTATCTGCTGCCCCGCCCCACCCTGTTCCGCAAGTCTCTCGTGCCGCAATTGGCGAAGGACGGGATCCTTTTCTCCATCACCTACATCCTCGCGGCGGCGGTGGAATACAACCTGATGGCCTTCCTCATCGGCCACCAAGTCGGACCGAAGGCGGTGGGCGTGTGGAACGTGATGGTGACGGTGCATTTCTCCCTGACCGGTCTCGTCGTGATGGTCACGAAGCCCTACTGGCCCGCGCTGATGGACGCCTGCGAACGGGGCGACCGCGCCTGGATCGCCCGCAGCTCGAACCGGCTCAGGCTCGGCGGGCTCGGATTTTCGCTTCTCGCCGGCGCCGGCCTCGTCGCGCTCGGCCCCTGGGTGCTGGCCCTGTGGGCGGGGGACGAACTCTACACCTCGGTGCCGGCGGCCTTCCGCATGGAGCGGCCCGCCCTGCTCGCCTTCGCCGCCTACTTCGTGGTCCACGTCTGGCGCCACATCCACCAAACCCTGGCCCTCGGCGTCGGCTGGATCAGCCCGGTGGCCCGCGCCGTCGTGGCCGAGGCGCTGCTCCTCGTGGGCTTCGCCTCCCTCGTCCTCTACCGGGACGGCGGGGCCGGCGCGATCTACCTCGTGATGGCGGCGTCGATCGCGGCCGTTTCGGGCTGGATCTTCCCCCTCTTCTTCCGGCGCGGCTGCGCGCAGGCCGAAGCTCCCGGCATCGACGCCGCGGAAACCGACCTCAGACGAAGCGGGCAAATGCCTCCGGCAGGGGGGCTTCGAAGCGAAGCGGCGCGTCCGTGACCGGATGCCGGAAGGTGAGGCGGAGCGCGTGGAGCATCAGCCGGCCCGTCTTCGTCCGCTGCCTCGACACCTGCGCGTAGATCGCGTCCCCGAGGATGGGGCAGCGCAGCACCTCCTTCAGATGCACCCGGATCTGGTGGGTGCGGCCGGTGTGGATCACGCAGGCCAAGGCCGCCCAGCCCTCGCCCTCGTGGCGACGGAGCACCCGGTAGTCGGTCACCGCCTCCTTTCCCGCCGGCGGGGCGACCACCGCCATCCGCTGCCGGTTCACCGGATGGCGCCCGATCCGCGTCGCGATGGTGCCTTCGTCCGCCGCGGGAATGCCCTCGGTCACGGCGAGGTATTCCTTGCCCGTCTCGCGTCCGGCGAACTGGGCCACGAGCGAGCGGTAGGCGGCCTCGCTCTTCGCCGCGACGAGGCAGCCGGAGGTCTCCTTGTCGAGCCGGTGGACGATGCCGGGGCGGTCCTCTCCGGCGAGGGCGCAGAGCCTGCCGCCGCAGTGGTGGAGCAAGGCGTTGACGAGCGTGCCGTCGGGATTCCCCGCCGCCGGATGCACGACGAGACCGGCGGGCTTGTCGACGACGACGAGATCCTCGTCCTCGTAGAGGATCGACAGCGGCCTGTCCTCGGGCAGCAGGGCGGGCGGAGCCTTCGCGGCGATCCTCACCTCGATCCGGTCGCCCGGCTCGACCGCCTGGCTGGGCTTGACCCGCCTCCCGTTGACCGACACGTCGCCCGATTTGACGAGCGCTTGCAGCACGGCCCGGGAAATCTCGCAGCCCTGCTCGGCCAGCGCCGACGGCAGGAAGCGGTCGATTCGCTCGCCGCCCGACCGATCCGGAACGACGATGCGATAGCTTGCGGACGGTTCCATCTCCTGCTCGCGATCCAGCATATCTCCCAATTTCGCCCTTTCCCCACTTCCCCACCTCAGTCCAATTTCGGCGTGTAGATGGGAATCTCGAAATCCGGCCTCAGTTGGTCGATCATCTGCCACGAGGAGAGGCTCCGATACTTCGACAGGGGCACGAGGTCCAGCTCCGTCTCCGATCCGATGCGCGCCTTCGCCGCGCCGGTCAGCTTGCGCGCGAAGACGATGCCCTGGGCGATGCGGATGCGCTCGTGGGGGTAGTTCCCCCGCAGGTCTTCGACCACGCGGTACTCGTAGAGCCCGAGCGCGTTGGCGTCGTCCAACTGGGCGGCGTTCTCGATTTCCGACTTCTTCTCCAGCCGGATGCGCAGAGTCACTTCGTCGGGGATCGCGGGCGTCCCCTCCCCTCCCCCGGACTGAGGGGCGGCGGTCGGGGGCGGGGGCGGCTCCGTCCGGACCGGGCCGGGCATGGGATCGGCCTGCACCAGCGCCTCCGCTTTCGTCTCGGCCAGCGCCGGGGACTCCCCCGATCCCATGAAGGCGTTGAAGTGGGCCAAGGCCTTCTCCGCCCATCCCGCCGCCTCGGCGGGCCTGTAGTGGATGCCGTCGGTCGCGGGATAGGGATCGGCGAACTCCGTCACCGCCCGGCTTTCGAAGACCATCTCCCCATGGCTGGCCACGACGCCTCGCATCAGGGCGGCGAGCTCCTCCTGCAGCTCACGGGAATATCGGTTCTCATGCGAACGAGGCGGCAGGATCCAGTAGGAGACCGCCCCTCCGTCGGAGATGGAGCGGCACATCTGGTCGATCAGCGACCGGACCTCGGCGACGTTCTCCTGCTTCGGACGCCGCTGCGAGCGCAAGGTCGCGTAGAGGTTGACCCCCGTCTGCACCACCACCACGTCCGGCTTCGTCTCGGACATCAGATCCTCCAGCTTCGGCACGGCCGGAACGCAGCCCTCCCGCCGTTCGTTCGATTCGGACTTCTCCCAGTATCCGACCGTGCAGGGGAGCGATTGGTAGTTTCTCAGCCAGTGGTAGGGACTGGCGCCGCCTGCGGCGACGGTGTGGACCTGGAAGCCCTCCGAGCGCAGAGCCGCGTCGAAGGTCCGCCCGAAAGCGCCGATGCTCAAGGAGTCGCCCAGATAGAGAACCCTTGCCGGGGGACGGGCCATCCCTCCAGTCCCGCCATAGCAAGGACTCAGAGCCGCGAAGATCAACGCGCAGATCCGGAACATGCGATTCATGCTCCGATGCTTGCATGAAATTTTAAAACATTCCAACAAGAACGATTGGAATTTTGATAAATTCGCAGAATTGATCCGCACGCTTTCCGGAAGCGTTCGCGGATCAAAGCTCCAGGCCCGCGGCGCAGAGCTTCTGGAAGTCCTCCCACTCCAGATTCACGCCTCCGTCCGCTTCGCGGATGTGCTGCATCGTCACCGCCGCGACCTGCTTGCGGGCGGCGGTCAGCGTGCGGCTGACCCGGGTCTGGTCGCACTGCCACATGCGGGCGATCACCGCCTGGCTGACTCCATGCAGGTAGGAGAGCTTCAACATCAAGAGCACGTCCGGCTCCAGGGAGTCGAAGGCGCTGCGGATGGCCCGCCCCATCAGCTCGGCGAGATCGCCGTCCAGCACTCCCTCCCCTTCGTCGGGGGCGGAGACGCGGTCGAAGGGATCGACGCCCTTCTCCGCGTCGTCGTCGTAGCTCGGCAGCTCTCCGCGGAACTTGTCGCGGCGCTTCAGGTCGAGCCAGCGGTTCCACGTCGTCCGGATCATCCAAGTCGACAGCGAGGCGCGTCCCTCGAACTTCTCCAGCAAGGGTCGGGTCTTCCCGTTCTTCCCCGCGCCGAAACATTCCGCGATGATGTCGGCCACGAGATCCTCCGCCTGCACCCGGTCCACTCCGCGGGACATCAGCACCCGCTCCAGCAAGGGGCGGTAGGTGTCCTGAAACTGGCGGACCGCCACGACGTCGCCGTCGATGGCGCGGTCCACGAGCTCGAGATCCTCCGCATGTTTCAGAGGTTTGACTTCCGAGTGAAGACCGTTGGACATCGGACTACCCAACCATGCCGCAGGTCAATCTTCAACCTTGGAATGGAGCGTTTCCGCCTTGCCGGATCCCCCTCCCTTCCCGTCTCAGCCGCCTTGCACCGGGGGCATCAAGGCGACCTCGTCGCCCTCGGCGAGGAGGGCGTCGCGTCCGGCGTATGCACCGTTCACCGCGAGGAGGAGCCGCCCTTTCCATTCCGCGAGGCCGGGCAGGTCCGCCTCCAGTTCCGAGACAAGGTTGCCGAGAACAGCGCCTCGGGACAGCTCCACCTCGATCCGGTCCGTCCCCGCGAGGTCCCGCAGAACGGAGAAGAAAAGCACCGTCACCTTCATTCCTTCGCTTCAATCCATTCGGGCTTCAGCACCCCGATCATGGGCAGGTTGCGGTATTCGCCCCGGTAGTCGAGGCCGTAGCCGACGACGAACTCGTCGCCGATCTCGAAGCCGCGGTAGTCCGCCTCGATCGGGACGGCGCGCCCGCCACGCTTCGAGAGGAGCACCGCCGAGCGCAGGGAGCGGGGACCGCATTCCGCGCCGATGCGCTCCATCACCGCCGCCAAGGTGCGTCCCGAGTCGAGAATGTCGTCGAGCACGACCACGTCGCGTCCGGCCACCTCCGGCAGACGCCGCTGATGGAAGTCCACCGTCCCCGAACTGACGGTGCCGCCGTGGTAGCTCGCCACGGAGATGGAG
>CAYMMC010000143.1:1557-3038 GCA_964391125.1 uncultured Akkermansia sp. | reverse complement strand
ACTCGCAGCGGCAGCCGGATCTCGCGGATGAGATCGGCGAGGAACAGAACGCCGCCCTGCAGCACCGCGACGATGGCGAGATCGCCTCCGGCATAGTCCGCCGTGATCCGCGCCCCCATGTCGGCGATGCGCTGGCGGATCGCGGCCTGATCGAAGAGAACGCGCTCGAGCCGCCCCTCCAGATGTCCCTTGTCGCTGGCTGTCACGCGGCCAAGGGACATCTCCCCGGCGCCTCCATCAACCGGAATCTTTTGACGCCGCCGCCGCTTCGGCTTTCGTAATCCCCCTAGTCATGACCCCGCCCTCCTCCGACTCCCTCGCCGCGATGCGGCGCGACTACCATTCCGCCGGTCTGCGCCGCGCCGACCTCGCCGCCTCGCCCATCGGCCAGTTCGCCCGCTGGTTCGACGAAGCGGTCGCCTCCGGCGTCCCCGAGCCGAATGCCTTCGTCCTGGCCACCATCGGACTCGACCGCCTGCCGAACGCGCGCACCGTCCTGATGAAGGCCTTCGGGGAGGGTGGACTGACCTTCTTCACGAACTACGCCAGCCAAAAAGGTCGCGAGCTGGAGGCCCATCCGGTCGCGGCCGCCTCCTTCCTCTGGAAGAAGCTGGCCCGCCAGGTCCACGTCCGCGGCCGCGTCGAGAAAACCTCGCGGGAAGAGTCGCGGGACTACTTCTGCTCCCGCCCGTACGAAAGCCGGATCGGAGCCTGGGCCTCCGAGCAGAGCGCGACGATCCCTGACCGCTCCTGGCTGGACCGGCGCGCCGCCGAGTTCGAGGCGAAGCATCCCGACACCGGCGCCCCCGACTGCGTGCCGCTGCCGGACTTCTGGGGCGGCTATCGCCTCGTCCCGGAATCGGTGGAGTTCTGGCAGGGGCAGCCGGGACGCAAGCACGACCGCCTCGTCTACCGCAGGGACGACGGCGGGGAGTGGGGCGTGGACCGGCTCAGCCCCTGAGCCTTCTCCCTTCCCTCTCTCTTCGCCTCTCGCCTCCCTTCCTCCAAAGCACAAAAAAACGCCCCCGCTCGCAGGCGGGGGCGTCTTCCAAAAGCGCAGGTTCTCGGAGGCGAGCGTTCGTGTTTCGTGCGTCGGGGAGCGCGTCCGCGCTCCCCCGGAGGACAAGCTCAGCGGGCCGCGATGAACTCCTTGAGCTGAGAGTAGACGGGCTGGACCGACTCGTCCGCACCGTTCTCCTGCGCGGCCATCACCTCCGTTATGCTGTCGGCGATGGAGTTGCGGAGCCGGCTGACCATCTCGATGCCCTTGCGGGTGATCTGGACCATCACCTTGCGGCGGTCGTCGGCGGCGTGGAGGCGCTGCACGTAGCCCAGCTTCTCCAGACGGTCCACCAAGCCGGTCGCGGCCGCCGTGGAATGGCCCATCTTCTTCGAGATGTCCGTCATGGTGAGGTAGTCCTCGTTGGCCAGATAGCCGAGAAGGAAAAATTGAGCGTAGGAGACGTTCCCCTTGTTCAGCT
>CAYMMC010000143.1:0-1547 GCA_964391125.1 uncultured Akkermansia sp. | reverse complement strand
CCAACAGGAAGGAACGCTGCGCGAACATGATGAAGTCCGCGAGACGATCCGCGCTCTGCTCGACCTCGATGGTTTTGTCTTCTGTGATTTGCATGATTTAACCTCCTTGCGATTTTAGAAATTATGGAAGTAATGGAAATTTAACACTCGTTTGGTGTCTCAATCAACTAAATAAGTTATAATTTTCGTAATTCGGGGCCTCTCGACCGCAGCCATTGCAAAATTTCACTCGCAAGGGTCGCCTCTTTTTTCAATTTCGCAATCACGAATTGTAAATTTGCGCTTATTTTCAAAGTCGATCCATCTCCGTCTGTGATTCCGTTTTGGATCTTGGGTGGAAAATGCCGGTCCCGGCAGCGATTTCGATGGTGGCTCCGTTTCAAATCCGTATCTTTGGACTTTTCGACAAGGGAGGCGTTCAAGCTTCCCGTATCGCCCATCTCTCCTTTATACGATGCGATTCCTCCTTTCCGAACACCATTGGGCCCTCGACTCGCTCTTTCCGGGCGAGTGGGAGTGGATCCGCCAGCTCCCCGAGATCGCCTCGGGCCGCCACTTCCGTCCCGAGGCGCTGGAGCGGCTCTACCCCCCTCCCCTCGCACCCGACGTCCTCGCCGACGAGAGCACCCTTTCGCAGACGGAGGACTGGGAGGAGTTGATCCGGCCGGAGCTGGCCGACGCCTTCGCCGAAGCGCGGGCCGTCGTCGCGGCCAACCTAGCCCTCAGCGAATCGATGCGCCTCGACGACTACCCCGAGGACGATCCGATCCGGAAGGAATTCGAGGAGGCGGGCATCCCCGGCGAGCTCCTCGAAATGCGCCGCCTCCTCGTCCCCTACGAGAACACCGAAGCCTGGTACAGCACCTTGAACCAGGCCCGCCTGCTGATGAACGAGGCACACGGCCTGGCCGGGTCGGAGGAGCGCCACCTCGCCAAGTCCCTCGGCCCCGAGAGCGTCGGGGAGGACCGCCTTCTCCTCATCGCCCAGTACGAGCTGTATTCGGTGGTGCAAAGCATTCTCGTCGAGAACGTCATGCAGTGAGGGCGAACACCGCCTGGGATCCTGCTTCTCCCGCCCATGGGCGAAGCGGCCTATCCAACCTTGCTCTCGGGGCGATGAGCCTCCTCCGATGTCGGACAGGTCCTCCGCCCCGCGCCCGATGGACGCGGCCTTCCGCCGCTCCGCCAAAACAATTGATTTTTGCGGCCATCGAAACGAAGGAAGGCCGACCCTTCCCCATGGACACCCTTCCGACCTGGATCGCCATCGTCATTCTCGGCCTGATCGAGGGGATCACGGAGTTCCTGCCCATCTCCTCGACGGGCCATCTCCTGATCCCTCAGAATCTCGGCTGGCTCCCCCGCCAGTCGGATCTCTTCGCCATCGTCATCCAGAGCGGGGCGGTTCTCGCCGTGGTCGCCGTCTTCGCCGACCGGGTCAGGCGCCTCGCCACCACCCTGGGCGATCCGGAGACGCGCGACTATCTCGCCAAGCTCGCCACTGCCTTCGGCATCACCGCCGTCGGCGGGCTCGGCCTGAAGGCGCT
>CAYMMC010000142.1:0-7493 GCA_964391125.1 uncultured Akkermansia sp. | reverse complement strand
GCATGCTCGAGGAGACCCTCGTCATCTGGGGCGGCGAGTTCGGGCGCACCCCCACGGTGGAGCTCCTCACCCCCGGGGCCAACGACGCCAACACCAAGCTCGGCCGCGACCACAACCACCACGGCTTCACCATGTGGATGGCCGGCGGCGGGGTGAAGCGGGGCTTCCAGTTCGGCAAGACCGACGAATTCGGCTTCAAGGCGGTCGAGAACCCCATGCACGTCCACGACCTCCACGCGACGATCCTGCATCTGCTCGGCTTCGACCACGAGCGGCTCACCTACCGCTACGCCGGCCGCGACTTCCGCCTCACCGACGTCCACGGAAAGGTCTTCCACGAGCTGTTTGCGTAGCTCTGCCGCGAACGCGCGGTCCATCCCGCACATTCAAGGATCCGAGCGCCCCCTGCCGCGGCATCGGCGGCTTCCTTGTCCGGGCCGGCGAGTTCATGCGCGGGGCCCTCGTCATCCTCGTCCGCCTTCGCCCGTCCGGTCTTTGCCCCCGGGTCCGCCCATCGGCAACGCAAATCCGTTCTCGACACCTCCGACGGAACTTGCCACGGTCGGAAATGATGAGAATGCTTCCTTCGCTCGCGCTGTCCGCCCTGCTCCTCGCGGTCGCGCCCGCCGCCGCCGCTCCCATGACCCTGTCCCCCGAGATCCGAGAGAAGGCGCTCGCCATTCTGCGCGAGGCGCTGCGGTTGGAGGATCCGGAGCAGTTCTGGGTCGCCATGCACGCCGCCGAGGGGCTCGTGCTCGGCGGCCATGGCGAGGAGGTCGTGCCCGTGCTGGAGCCCCGGCTGGCCAAGGAGAAGGATGCCCGGCATCTCTGCGGCCTCGCCCGCGAGCTGGTCCGCGCGGGGAGGCGCGAGCACGTCGCCGTGCTCGCCGAAGTGCTGCGGCACGAAGCCCCCTACGGACACACCCACGCAGCCGAAAGCCTCTTCAAAGTCGAGGAGCTGGGCGACGAGGCCGCCATGCGCAGGCACTTCGAGCAGGGCGGCGACATCAAGCTCCGCCTCATGGCGGCGGGCGCCCTGGCCCGGAAGGGCGACGGGAAGGCCCTCGCCTTCATCCGCGGAAGCCGCGACGGCGACGATCCCGACGGGCTCATGATCGCGGCCTGGCTCCTCGGCGTCCTCGGGGACGATAGCGACGTCGAGCCGCTCCGGCGGCGTCTCGCCGACGCGCCGGCCCCCCTCGTCCGCGCCTACGTCGAGCACGCCCTCGCCTGTCTCGGCGATCCCGACGGGCTGGCACGCCTCGTCCGCAACCTCGGGGACGGGGACGATCTGGTCCGCACCTACGCCGCGACCTTCGCCGGCGACGCGGAAGCGGTGTCGGCGCAGTCGCGACTCGAGGCAATGCTCGACGATCCCTTCCACGACGCCCGCGTCCGCGCCGCCCAGACCCTCCTGCAACTTTCCAGAACCGCTCCATGAGATCCAGCAAAACCCTGAAACGCCTCCGCGAAGGAGGGCTCGCCCGCTGCGCCAACCTCGGCCATCCCATCCCCGTCTACGTCGCCCATGCCGCCCGCGCGGGCTTCGACTGCATCTGGCTCGACATGGAACACCGCTCTTTCGAGCCGCGCGAGCTCCAGCTTCTGCTGGCCCATTTCCGCCTCTACGACATCGACTGCCTCCTGCGGGCCCCCACCCTGGAGAAAACCGGCCTCTACCGCTACCTCGAGGATGGCGCCACCGGGCTGATGATCCCCCACGTCTCCACGGCGGAGAAGGCGCGCCAGCTCGTCCAGGCGGTCAAGTTCCCGCCCCTCGGCGACCGCGGGCTCGACAACGCCGGCTTCGACTCCGACTACCGCATCAATCCCGACAACCTCGCCTTCGCCGAATGGGCCAACCGCGAGACCTTCCTCGTCGTCCAGATCGAGACCCCCGAGGCCGTCGAGAACGTGGAGGAGATCGCCTCCGTGCCGGGGGTGGACATGCTCTTCGTCGGCCCCGGCGACCTCGGCCTGCGCTACCGCATCGCGGGAGACGAGAGCGGCGGACGCCTCGAGGCCGCCTACGAACGCGTCGCCGCGGCCTGCCGGGCCAGCGGCGTGGCCTGGGGCGCCCCGGCGGGCTCGCCCGAGGACATGCGGAAGCGCCGCGCCCAAGGCGCCCAACTGCTCTGCAACTGCGGCGATTTCATGATGCTCCGCGACGGTCTGCTCGCGGCGGCTTCAGCCTTCGATCAAATCGAAGGCTGAAGCATCGTCGGACGGGATCAGCGGTTGAGGACGTCGTCCTTCACGCTCGCGGCGATGGCCATGATCTCGCCGACGAGCGCCTCGTCGAGCTTCGACTCGACGAGGGCGGCCTGGAGGTGGCCGGCGATGGCGGCGAAGTCCGCCTCGCGCAGGTCGAGGTTGGCGTGCGCCTTCCGCATGTCCTTGCCGAGCCAGGGCGTCGGCGCACCGAGGACGTGGGCGAGAAACTCCTTCTGCCGACGGATCTGGACCTTCATGTTCACGTCGTCGAAGATGAAGTTCACCTTCTCGTCCGCGAGAATCTTCACGTAGAAGAGATCGACGGCGGCATCGAGGGCGGCCCTGCCGCCGATGCGCTGGTAGATGCTGGCCTCCCGCTCCTGGTTGAACTGCTTCCGCTTCTCCTCCGTGCTGAAGGAGTAGACGACGCCTTCGTATTCCGTGCTCAGCCCGGGTTGGGCGGGCTGGCCCGTGTAGAAGCATGTCGATGGGACGCCTTGCTCCGCCCGGGCGCCGGGGGCGGCGAAGGCGAACAGGGCGAGGATGGAGGCGAGAATGAGGGTTCGATTCACTGTAAGGATGGGGTTTGGTATTTCGAGGATCTCCCCCCTCCCTCCCGCGCGAAGGCGTAGGAGGAAAGGGCTTGATTAAGGTGCATCCGAAATACAACTTTACCCATGAAAGTCAACTTGAGCCGCCGTGTTTTCTTCCGCCCCCTTCCGGTTTTTGGCCTGGCCTCGCTGGCTGTCCTCTGCGGAGGAGCCCTGCTCGCCGACCCGAAGGCCGAGGAAGGGAAGCCCTCGGCGGCCTCCGAGGCATCGGCCAACCTGCCCGCCACGGTGGACGAGGCCCGGGGCCGCGCCCGCTGGCTCCACGAAGTCGTCCACGGCGCCCTTCAAGTGATGCACCGGGACTTCTTCGACGAGGAGGCGGTCGGGCTCAGCCTGCCCTCGCAGTCGCTCGACGACGTCTTCGACGAGATGTCGCGGACCTACCAGGTGGAGATCCGCTGGCTCGGAGTGAACGCGAACAAGGGCAAGGACCACCTCCCCAAGGACCGCTTCGAGGAGCAGGCCTCCGCCGCCCTCCTGTCCGGGAAAATGGAATACGAGGCGGTCGAGGGCAAACGCTACCGCTTCGCCGGCCATATCCGGCTGCAGAACGAATGCCTCAAATGCCACGTCCCCGAGCGCAAGACGTTGGAGGACCGCATGGCCGGGCTGGCCATCTCCTTCCCCATGGCGCTGAAGTGATCGGGATGCGGGCGGTCTCCGCGGCGGGACCGGCGCCATGGACGGGCGCCAATCTCACGCTGTCTTCGCGATCTGCCCGCGATGGGCTAGGGTGGAGCGGGCGGACTCCGCTCCTTGGTTATGGAATTGAGCCTCTTCACCGACTACTCCCTCCGAGCGTTGATCTTCGCCGGGCTGCATCCGGACCGGGTCGTCACCGTTCGCGAGGCGGCCACGGCCTTTTCCATTTCGGAGAACCACCTCATCAAGATCGCCCACAACCTGGGCAAGCTCGGCTTTCTCGAGACGAAGCGGGGGCGGTCGGGCGGCTTCCGCCTCGCCCGGGACCCGGACGAGATCGGATTGGGCGAGGTGGTGCGGGCGACCGAGACCCTCGCCTTCGTCGAATGCCTCGGACAGGACGGAGGGTGCTGCCCCATCTCGCCGACCTGCGTCCTGAAGCGGGTGGTGGCGGAGGCGCGCGACGAGTTCCTCGCCACCTTCGACCGCTACACCCTGCGCGACATCCTGCTGCCGAGAACGCAGCTCCTCAAGGACCTCGCCCGCCCTCCGGCGGAGGCCGGAGAAAAATCGGATTGAAGGTTGGGCCACCGTCGCCATAGTGGGATCGTTTGCAATAACGGTCAGACCCATGCCAACTTACGACTACCAATGCCAGAAGTGCGGGCACCGCTTCGAGGTGTTCCAATCGATGCGCGACGAACGGCTCACCGACTGTCCCCTCGAGGATTGCGAGGGGCCGGTGAAGCGCCTCCTCGGCACCGGCGCAGGCATCATTTTCAAGGGATCGGGCTTCTACGAGACCGACTACCGCAGCGACTCCTACAAGCAGGCGGCGAAGGCCGACAAGCAGCCCGCCGCCGATTCCGGAGGAGGCTCGGGCTCGGCCGAGTCGAAGCCCGCCGCCGCTCCGGCCGCCTCCACCGGCACCGGTTCGAGCAAGACCGACGCCTGACCGACCGACCGCCATGCACCCGACCCCCGGCCACGACGACCCCAACCAGGACCCCGGCGCCGTCGGCCATGGCGACCCCCAGGATCCCAACGCGCCGGCCTACGATCCCGGGGCGGCCTACGTCGACGAGAACCAGACCTACGCCGCCGCCGATCCCACCGCTTACGATCCGGCCTCGGCCCACTACGATCCCGGCTCCCTGCCTCCGGGGGCGAGCAGCCCCGAGCCCTACGCCTACGGAGAAGTCGAGGAGGTGCCGGCCCCGGCGCCCGCGCCCGTGGTGCGCCCCGCCTCCCCCAAGAAGAAGGCGGTCCGCCGCGCTCCGGCCCGGAAGGCGGTCGCAAAGAAACCGAGGCGCCCCGCTCCGAAGCCGACGTCCTACGACGGCGGCCTCTCCTTCGGAACCGTGCTGCTGGGCTTGATCTCTCTCGGCATGGTCGCGGTCGTGGTCATGATCGCGCTCCCGAAGGATCTCTCCGCCGTGGCCGGCTATCCCGGCGACGCGCTCGACAGCGCCTCCCCCCGGCATCTTCTGACCGAGGCGCAGAACGCGATGGTCTCGCGGGACGTGGAGCTCGTCTTCTCCGAGGAGGAGGTGAACCGCTACCTGCGCCATCGGCTCACCGGCGAACAGAAGGGCCTCCTCGCTTCCCTCGTGAGCTTCCGGGGCGTCTGCGTCGATTTTTCCCCGCAGCAGGCCGAGGTGGTGATCGAGCGCGAGATCTTCGGCCTGCCCCTGACCGTGGGCGTCGATCTGGTGGCGGAGGAGTTCCGCCGTCAGGTCACCTACAAGCCCGTCTCCTGGAACTTGGGCCGCATCGAGCTGGGCAAGAACGCGCCGAAGCCCGTCGTCGATCTCTTCCTCCGTCTCCGGGGAGGCCTTCTCGACGAATACCAGGTCCTTCAGCAGATGCCGAACGTCCGCTTCGAGGAGGACCGCGTCGTGATCGACTCGAGAATCTGAGCGGCCCAGCGCGCCCCTCCCCGATGTCCGCCCCCGACGAGACCCTGCACCAAGGGCGCTTCCTTTCCCTCCGCCGCACCGAAGGGAGTTGGGAATACGCCAGCCGGACGAATGCGAAGGGCTGCGTCGCCGTTCTGGCGGCCACCGACGACCGGCGGATCGTCCTGATCGAGCAATACCGCCCGCCGGTGGGCCGGCGGGTGGTCGAACTGCCCGCCGGCCTCGCCGGAGACATCCCCCTGCAGGAGGACGAGCCGCTCCTCGTCGCGGCGAAGCGCGAGCTGAAGGAGGAGGCGGGATACGAGGCGAGGCATTGGTCCATGCTTCTCGAGGGCGTCTCCTCGGCGGGCCTGACCGACGAGGTCGTGACGCTCTTCCACGCCGGCGGACTCGTGAAGGTGGCCGAGGGCGGCGGCGTCGACGGCGAGGACATCCGCGTCCATCTCGTCCCCCGCAGCGACATCGGGGCCTGGTGCCGAAAGCGCCGGGCCGAAGGCTTGGCCGTCGATTTCAAGATCTTCGCGGCGCTCCAGCTCGCCGAGGGCCAGGTCCATCCCACCGGCCCGAAGCTCTGGCATTGAGCCGCCCCCGGCCGGTCGCCACTCCGCAGCCCGGGAAAAGGATCGTGGAGGCCGGCGACCTCCGATCAGACCAGGTTCCACTCCGGCGGCAGATCCGTCCTGGGGAAGGACGCCCTGGCCTCGTCGCGCATCCCCAGCCATTCCTCTCGCGTGTAGCGCCGCGAGAGGTGCTGCAGGACGAGACGGCCGACTCCCGCCTCGGCGGCGAGGCGGCCGACGAGATCGGCGGTCATGTGCGCGTTCCCCTCGGCAAGGGCGGCGTCGGCGGCGCGATATTGGCATTCGCAGACCAGCGTCGTGGTGCCCGAAAGCCATTCGACGAGCCCTTCCCACTCCGCGTTGCCGGGCTCGAGGCGGAAGTCGGTGAGCCATGCGATCGAGGCGCCCGGAGTCGTCAGGAGCAGCTCGCGCCTCAGCTCGCCGACCATCAGGGACCGGCCTCCGACCTCGACGAGGGCGGATTCGTCCCCCGGCTCCTCGGCCACGTCCTTCAGCCAGGGGCCGGGCGGATAGCCGTAGTTCCGCAGGGCGGCGGGGTCGATGTTGCGCTTGGGCGATTCGACGACCCGGTAGGCGAGCGAGCCGACCGTCCCGTGCGGGAGCAGGCGGGCCTCCAGCCGCCAGCCCTTCGAGCGATGGAGGACGGGGGAGGGGCGGGGCCGGTCCGGCTGGCGCCGCGCCGCGAAGGCTTCGCGGGCGAGGAAGCGGGCCGTGCCGATCGCCTCGTCGCCGACTTCGCGCACGATCCATTCGCCCGGCTGGTCGGCGTGGAGGTTCCAGACGAAGCCGAGGAAGCGGTGCTCCATGATCCCGACCGTGCCCGGAGGCCCCCAGACTTCGACCGGCGCGTCGGGACGGTTGTAGTTGAGGCGGAAGAAGCCGTCGAAGCCGGCCACGTGGTCCATGTGGAAATGCGAGAAGCAGAGATGCCCCACCGCCTGGATCTCCGAGGAGCGAAGTCCGTCGAGGCAGCGTTCGCCGCAGTCGAAGAGGAGACTTTCCCGCGACTGGCCCGTGTCCACGACGACGTGGAGCGCGTTGTCCGCGCCCGCCCGCCCCAGCACCCGCCATTCGATCGCCATGGGGGAAAGTAACCGCATCCGGCGGAGGCGCCAGCGCGGGCGGCGGGCGGCGGGCGGAACTACCGCACCGGGCTCCTGCCTTGAGTGATGGCGATCATGGAAGCGTTGCAGCGTTCGGCTGTTTCCGGGAACCCCATGGTAGCCATGGCCCCCCCCTCAACACGGCTCCGAGCCACCTGCCCTGCACGGCAATCGGGTGATGGCGGCGCAGCCTCATGGATTCGCCCAATTCCTTGAGCTTGGCCACATGGCGCTTGCGGTCCTGCGTCCGAGCACGTGGAACCGACCGTCGCGCGAGCTTGCGCAGATGTGGGCGGAGCCGAGGAAGGTGAAGGTTTCGGCTTCCCCTGCCCTTTCCTGCGTCGGCATTCGCCCGCGAAGCGTCCAAATGGAATCAGACACCTCCGGCAGAACCGGAAGTTTGGGGATCGGAGCCGCCCGAAG
>CAYMMC010000141.1:0-7511 GCA_964391125.1 uncultured Akkermansia sp. | reverse complement strand
GCGCAGGCATCGCCGCATCAGAGCTCGACCTTCAGCCGCGCCAGGGTTTCCCGAAGGACGTCGTTGCCCGCGTCACGGCCCCTGGACTCGGTCCAGACGCGGCGCGCCTCGTCGCGCCGACCCAGCGCCCAGAGCACCTCGCCCAGATGCGCGCCGATCTCGGGTGGCCGTTCACCAGGTTCAGGCTGACGGCGAGGGTGATGTTGATCCCGACGTTGAGGGCGATGTCGAGGTAGTAGGCGTCGATGCGGTCGGACAGCAGCGAGATCCCCAGGCTGAAGACGAGGGCGATCAGGAGCGCGATCTGGGAGCCGTATCGTTTCATGCCGGGTTCACACCTTCTCGCGCTCGACGCGGCCGAGCAGTCCCGAGGGCTTGAAGACGAGGATGAGGATTAGGATGACGAAGGCGACCCCTTCCGAATAGCCCGAGGGGATGCCGACGTGCTGGCTGTAGCCTTTCACCAGGGTCTCGGTGACGCCGATGATGAGGCCGCCGAGGGCGGCGCCGGGGATGTTGCCGATGCCGCCGAGGACGGCGGCGACGAAGGCCTTCAGCCCGGGTTGGATGCCCATGAAAGGCTCGATGCTGGGGTAGAGCGAGGCATAGAGGATGCCGCCCGCCGCCGCCAGCGCCGAACCGAGGCCGAAGGTGAAGGAGATGACCACGCCGTTGTTCACCCCCATCAGGGTCGCGGCGGTGGGGTTCAGCGAGAGGGCGCGCATCGCCAGGCCCATCTTCGTCTTCATGACGACGAAGCGCAGCCCCACCAGCAGCAGGACGGTGATGACCAGCACGATGATCTGGGTGAGCGAGACGGTGAGCCCTCCGGTGGCGCCGAAGGTGATGCGGGGAATCAGCTCCGGGAAGGGGCGCTGGGTGGCGCCGAAGAGGAGCTGGCTGGTGTATTCGAGGAAGAGCGAGATGCCGATGGCGGTGATGAGGACGTTCAGCCGGGGGCCGTGACGGAGCCGGCGGTAGGCGAAGAGCTCGATGAGAATGCCGAGCGCGGCGCAGAGGGCCATCGATCCGAGCATCACGATCGTCAGCGAGAGCGCCCAGGGCAGCGAGGCCAGGGCCGGGCCGAGCAGAAGGTGGAGCCCCAGCGCGGCAAAGGCGCCCAGCATGAAGACGTCTCCGTGCGCGAAGTTGATGAAGCGCAGGATGCCGTAGACCATCGTGTAGCCCAGGGCGATGAGGGCGTAGATGGAGCCTTGGAAGAGGCCGTTGAGGAGTTGTTGAAGGAATTGCTCCAAGGAGGTGCGGGGGCGGGGTGGGAGCTTCCGGGAACCGGTGGATCAGGGGGCGATCGTCTCCGTGTAGACCACCTTGCCGTCCTTGATCGTCAGGATCACCGCCGGCTTGTTCGCATTGCGGTGCTCGTCCAGGCTGATCGTGCCGGTGATGCCGTCGAAGTCCTCCGTCGCGGCGATGGCGTCGCGCAGGACGGGGCCCTCGACGCTGCCCGCCCGGCGGATTGCGTCGCCGAGGATCATCGCGGAATCGTAGCCGAGGGCGGCCATGGCGTCCGGCTTGGTTCCGTGCTTCGCCTCGTACCGCTGGACGAATTCCTGGATCTTGGGGGATTTGTCCTCGTTGGAGAAGTGGTTGGAGAAGAAGCAGCCCTCGATGGCCTCGCCGGCGACGTCGATGAGCGAGGGCGAGTCCCAGCCGTCGCCGCCGAGGAGGGGGGCGGCGACGCCCAGTTCGCGAGCCTGCACCGCGACCAGGGCGACCTCGTTGTAGTATCCGGAGGCGAAAATGGCGTCGGGCTCGCCCGCCCGGATGGCGGTGAGCTGCGCACGGAAGTCCTTGTCGCCCGAACTGTAGTTCTGCTCGCTGACGACGGTGCCGCCGTTTTCGGTGAAGTGCTTCTTGAAGAACTGGGTCAGGCCGACGCTGTAGTCCTGCTTGGTGTCGGTGAGGATGGCGACCTTGCTCCAGCCCCGGGAGAGGGCGAACTTGGCCATCACCGTGCCCTGGAAGGGATCGATGAAGCAGACGCGGAAGACGTAGTCCCCGGTCTCGGTCACCTTCGGATTGGTGGAGGCGGGGGAGATCATCGGCACCCCGGCGGCCTGGGCGATGGGGGCCATCTCCAGGGAGCGTCCCGAGGCGACTTCGCCGAGCAGGGCGCTGATCTTCGAGCGGGAGATCAGCTTCTTCGCGACGATTCCAGCCTCGCCCTGCTTCGACTGGTCGTCCTCGGTGATCAGGGTGACTTGCTTGCCGAGGAGGCCGCCTGCGGCGTTGATCTCGTCCACGGCCATCTGCGTGCCCCGGTGGGCGGACTGCCCGAAGGTGGCCGTGCCCCCGGTGAGGGCGGCGACCTCGCCGATGCGGATGGTGCCGTCGTCGGCCTTCTCGCAGCCCGTCAGGCCGTGCAAGGCGACGACCGTTCCGGCCAGGAAAAGAAGAGTGCGGTTTCGAAAATCCATGGTGCGGAGTTTAGGCGACAGCCGGGATGGGGCAAGGAAAAATCGGGCGCGACGGCGAGCCCCCCCGATTTGGCGCCAGACAACGGCTCTGCCATGCGGAGCCCCCAGGCTAGCAAGGCTCGCGGGGGCTTCAACGAGCGTCGCCCGGCACCGGAGGGAAGAAGCCCCGCAATTTCCCTACCGCTCCGCCCCGTCCAGCCGCCCCGCAATTTCCCTGCGGCCACCGAAGGCGCGACCCTCAGCGCCCCAGAAACGGCAGTCGGAGACCGGATTTTTTCTCCGCGCCCTTGGCGGCGTCCGCACCGTCGCCTTTCGCCTTCGAGGCGTCGCCTTCCGCGCTTGGCTCGGCGCGGGGAAGCGGAGGAGCCTCGCCTGCGGGAGCGCTTCCGGTCGGCGCGGGAGCCGCCTGCTCGAGGGCGGCCTTTCTCGAGGCGGCCGCTTCGGCGGCCTCGGCGTCGGCCTTCTGGACCTGCTCGGGGGTCAGCTTCGCCGCCGCCTCCTTCATCAGGTTCGCGGCGAGGGGGTTCTCCGGAACGAGGTCGGCGGCCTGTTTGAAGAGCTTGTAGGCGTTCTCGTAGTCCGGCGCCGGGGTCGCTCCCGCCGCGACCAGGACGCCCCGGTAGTGGAGTCCGCCGAGCCGCACGAGCGCCTCGAAGCGGGTCTGGCCGGCCACCTGGAGATTCTGCAGCACCTGCCGGTAGGCGTCGGCAGCCGCCTGCGCCGGCGTGCTCCCCGCCCCGACCGGAACCATCCCGGTCTCGGCCATCGCCCCGAGGCTGAGCAGCCCCTCGGGCAGGCCGGCGGCGGCGGCGCGGTTGAACCAGCCCGCCGCAGCAATGGGGTCGCGGGGGGTGCCCAGGCCGTTCAGATAGCAGTTCCCCGCCCGGTGCATCGCCGGGGCGAAGCCTCCTCCGGCGGCTTGGAGGTAGTGGACGAAGGCCTTCTGCATGTCCCGGTCCACCGAGCGCCCCTCTTCGTAGAAGGTCCCGACTTTGAAGAGAGCGAAAGGCACGTTGTTGCGCGACGCGAGGCGATAGAGGTCCAGGGCGGCGGCGGCGTTGGGGGCGACGTCGATCCGACCGTCCTGTGGATCGATATCGACGCCCTGGTCGTAGTAGCCGGCCAGGACGACCTGCGCGGTGGCGTCGTTCCCCTGCGCGGCGCGGCTGAAGTAATCGAGCGCCTTGGCGAAATCCTTCTCCACCCCGGCGAGTCCGCCCGCGTGCAGCTCTCCCATGGTCCGCAGCCCGGCAGGCACTCCCTGCTCGGCGAGCGCGGTGAATTTCTCCACCGCCTTGGCGGGTTCGGCCTCGATCTTGCGCGCGCCGAAGGTCTTTCCGTCGAACAGCACCGAGCCGAGGGTCGCGAGGGCGGACGGGTTGCCGGAGTCGGCGGCCTTGTTCAGCCACTCCCAGGCCTTGTCGTCGTCGACCCGCTCGGCGCCGCCCAGATCGAGGTAGAACTGCGCCAGTTCGAACTGGGCCTGACCGTCGCCGTCGGCGGCGGCCTTCTCGAGCAGCTCGAGCGCGGCGTCGGGATCGCGAGCCTCTCCGCCGAGGCCGTTCAGATAGATCGAGGCCATGTTGCGGCGGGCGGCGTTCAGGCCCCCTTCGGCGGCCTGTTTGATGAAGGCGATGCCCTCCCTGGCCTTTTCGACCTCCTGGGTCGAGCCGGCGAGGAGGAAGCCGTAGTTGTTCATGGCCTGGAGTTGGCCGAGGTCGGCGGCCCGCCTGTAGTAGCCCATCGCCTCGGCGAGGGCGTTCTGCTGCTGGCTCTGCTGCGCCAGGAAGCCGATCGCGAAGATGGCGTCCTTGTCGTTGCCCTTGTCCGCCAGCTCGCGGATCCGGTCGATGGCCTGCTGCAGGGTCACCTCGGGCGACTCGCCCTTCGCCGCCGCCGCGATGGCCGCCTCCATCGCCTCGACTTGGGCGACGACCTCGGGACTGGGATCGGTCCACTCGGCGGTGTCGAGCCCGAGCGCGGAGGCTCCGAAGGACTGGGCCGCAGCGAGCATCGACACGGCGGCGGCGAGGAGGGAGGATTTCAAAGTCATGGGGGCCTGGTGAGGGGATGGGGTGGAAAGCGCAGAAACTACCGGAAGCGGCACCCGATTGCAAGGCCCAAGGAAAGACTCGGAGGCTCCTCGTTTCGCGAGAGCGCTCGGTCGCAAGGCCCGGCAGAGCCGTCCGTCGCAAGCCTCTTCCGATGGACGGGGACCTCCGGCCGGGTCAATCGATGTCGAGCAGACGTCGGATGGAGGCCGTCAGGACCTCCTCCACCCCGGGGGCGACGCGGCTGACGCGGACGCCGGTCTCGTAGCCGCCCTCCTCGTAGGCGACGGCGGTGCCGATGTAGCCGGGACCGTAGTCGGAGTAGGCCGCCATGGCGACCATCTGGTCGGGCCTCATGGCCTGGGCGGCGAGCTGATACTCGACGAAGAGCTCGCCCGGCATGTGGAGCAGGTAGACCGGGCCCAGCTTCAAGCTGGAGACGGCGATCGGATCCTGTTTCCGGCAGCGCTCCATCCAGGCCAGGGCGGTTGCGCCCCCGAAGCGCTCGAAGGGTTGGCTGAGCCGGTTCACCATTCTCTGCTTCATCTCCTCCTCGTCCAGGTTGGTGGCCAAAGGCAACAAGACCTCCTCCGACTTCCAGCTCAAATCCTCCGCCGACAGGGAGCTGGTGGCGCGGCTCTCCCATGCCGTTTCCATCGCCTGCTCGAGCCGGGACGCCAGCGCCAGGCGGTCTTCGTGGACGCCCCGGTTCCATTTTCCCGCGCCGACGTTGCCGCCGGCGCCGGTGAAGTGGACATGCCGGACGCCCAGCTTCTCCTCGCGCGCGTTCCGGGCCATGCCAGGGAAGTCCACCGTGGCCTGCTTCGTCCGGTAGTAGCTCTGAGGATGCGTGGCGAAGTAGGTCATCACCGCCACGGGCCGATCGTCGTGGAGAAAGGCGACCATCCGCAGGACCGGATCCACCGTGCCGATGGGCGCGGCGTGCAGATCCGGATCGGTCGTGTAGGTCGGCCGCGTCTTCGCGACCTTGCCGTCGGGCCCCAGAATGCGGCGGTTGGAGGCGATCCGGTCCGTCACGGCGGTGCCGGTGGCCAGCCGATTGACCGGCTCGGCCTGTTCCAGCGCCGCTTTTGCGGCCTCGGCCGCCGCGGCGATGACGGAACGGGCGTGCTCGGGGTTGAAGCCCTGGCCCCCCAGCCCCTCCTGCGCCATGAGCTCGTCGGCGGAAAAGTCGCAGCGGGGCGCGTCGTGCTGGTGCAGGCTGTGCACCGTGACCCGCTCGGGCGGAGCGCCGACCGCCGCGGCGATCCGTCGGATGAATTCCTTGTGCCCGCCGTTCCCGATGCCGATCCAGTCCACGGTGCACAGCACGATGGGATCGCCCGCTCCGGCGATGACCACTCCTCGGCAGGACAGTTCGGAGTCGACCCCCTCCATCGTTTGGTAGGCCAAGGGGCTGCCCACCGGCGGCGTCGCGTCCACGGCGAAGGTACCGACCCGGAGCAGGGGGGCTTCGTCGGCGTGCCCCTCGGGCAGCGGAAGCATCCACAGGACCGGGCAGAGAAGGCAGGCGAGGAGGAATTTCACGTTCGACATGGGGCGATCCTGCATCGGAAAGTCCGGCCTGTCACGAAAGGTCTCGGCGCAATCGGGCCCGTCCGGAGCTCCTTCGGAGGGTCCGCTCGCCCCGGCGGGAGCCTTTGCCCGGCGGACCGGAGGATCCTTCTCGCGGAGCCGCTCCGACAGACTGCTAGCGAGCCTCCACCTCGAAATCCTCGTCGGTGTAGAGCTTGGTTTGCTTCACCGCCTCCACGTCCTTGGCGCCCGCCAGCATCATGTTGATCCGCAGCTCCTTGTTCAAATGCTCGATGACGGAGTGGACTCCCTCCGATCCACCGAGGTGCAGGCCGTAGAGGATAGGCCTGCCGATCGCGACGACGTCGGCACCGCTGGCCAGGGCCTTGAACACGTGCGACCCGCGGCGGACGCCGCTGTCGAAGACGATGGGGACGCGCTTGCCGACCACCTTCGCCACCAGGGGCAGGACATCGAAGGAGGCGGGCCCGCTGTCGAGCTGCCGGCCGCCGTGGTTGGAGACCCAGATGGCGGCGGCGCCAGCCTGGATCGCCACCTCCGCGTCCTCCGGAGACTGGACGCCCTTCACGATGACGGGCAATCCCGCCAGCCTCTTCACATAGCCGATGTCCTCGGGCGTGAAGGCTTGCTTCGCCTGGGCGTAGATCTCGGTGATCCCCGAACCCTTTCCGGTCTTCGTTCCGTCGTCGTTCCGCGCCGCGAACATCTCGAGATTGGGCATCCCCAGCGGGAACTTGAAGTCGGTGCGGACATCCTCCTCCCGGTAGCCCCCGACCGGGGAGTCCACCGTCAGGATGATGGCCTTGGCCCCGCTCTCCTTGGCCCGCTTCAGCGTGAATTCGTTGAACTCGTCGTTCTTGCTCATGTAGAGCTGGAAGAAGAAGGGGTTCCCGCCCGCGGCCTCGGCGACCTCCTCGATGGTCTTGTTGCCGTAGGTGCTGAGCGAAAAGATCGAACCGGACTTGGCCACGCCCCTGGCCGTGGCGATCTCGCCCTCCACGTGCGCCAGGCCCTGCGCCGCCATGGGAGCCTGGATCACCGGCGTCCTCAGCGCGATCCCGAGAAACTCGGTGGCCAAGTCGATGTCGTCCGACTCGAGCCCCTGCAAGATGCGGGGCATGATGTACTTCTTGTCGAAGCTGGTGGTGTTGCTGCGCAAGTTGCTTTCGTTCTCCGCGCCGCTGCGGATGTAGCCGAAGGCGCCCGCCTCCATCCCCGGCCTCGCCTGTTCCTCGAGCTCCTCGAGATTTACGATGGAAAGGGCCTTTTCCGCCGTGCTCGCCTGGTAGGGCTCCTGGGCGGAGGCCAGGCCCGGCAGAATGGCCGCTGTGGCGGTGGCGAGCCAGAGGCCCTTGCTTCGGGTTCCGGGCGCCGGCCTTGTGCTGCTTTCGTTGCTCATGCTTCTGTTGGGGGGGATGTCGTCGGCGCGTCCTGCCACGCCAAGAGGATGAACAATGAGCCGGGC
>CAYMMC010000140.1:6457-7572 GCA_964391125.1 uncultured Akkermansia sp. | reverse complement strand
GTCGCGCCGGTGGAGAAGTGGGCTTGGTAGGGGCCGGGTCCGGCGATGCCGACATACTCGGTGAACACTCCGACCCGCTCGGTGACATCGAAGCCGAGCACGGCGGAGTGGACGAATTCGAGACCGTAGCCGTTGGCGCCGTCGTGGACGGCGTCGAACTCGGCCATCAGTCCGAGCCCAATCCCCTCGGCGAGGTCGAGGGAGAAGGGGAGGATGAGACCGCCCTCCACCTCGCCGTTGCTCAGGTCCGTGCCGGTGGGGATTTTGATGAAGGGGAAAAGGGCGAACGCGGTTTGGCCTCCGTCGTTGCCCCAGACGTTGTATTTCAGCCTCAGGGTCACGTCGCCGAAACCCTCGGCGCCCCCTCCGCCTGCGGGATTCTCCCAAGTGTAGGCGTCGAAGACGGTTTGCAGGTCGACGCGGTCGGTGATGCCGACTTTCAGATTGGTCGCCATCGCCGCATAGGTGTCGTCGCGGCCTTTTCGCCTCCAGTCGAAGTAGCTCGCCTCGACGACCCAGGCGCCCGCGTCAACGGTGATGGGGCTTTCGGTGATGTCGGGACGGTCGGGAGAGAGCTCTCGCCATTGCTCGCGCGGGGTGGGATTGAAAATCGTGTGCCGCGAGGAGGGGGCCGCCGACGGCACAAGCGGCTCGCCCGATTTCGCGACGGAGGCGACGAGAACGAGAACGAGGAGGAGAAGAGTCAGGGTGTGCTTCATGTGGCTTCGGTCTGCGTTTCGGAAGCGGCTTCGGGCGCGGTCGGCGCCGCCCGGAACCACCGCGTCGCGACGACGCCCTGCTCCGGCGAGAAGAGCCAGGCGAGGAGGAAGAGCAGGCCCGAGGCGAAGGCCATCATGCCGGAGGAGGTGGTGCTCTGGAATCCGAACCAGCCGGGAACGACGAGGGCGGCGAGATGCCCGACGAGCGCGGAGAGGGCGGCGGCGGCGGCGGCGATCCCGAGCATGGGAAGGAGCCGCCGGGTCAGGAGCAGGGCCGTGGCCGGCGGCACGATGAGCATGGCGATGACGATGATGCTGCCGACCGACTCGAAGGCCGCCACCGTGGTGACCGCCACGAGCGTCATGAGGAGATAGTGCAGGAACTGCGGGGAGAAG
>CAYMMC010000140.1:0-6447 GCA_964391125.1 uncultured Akkermansia sp. | reverse complement strand
AATTCCTTGTAGAGCAGCGTCAGGCAAAGGAGGTTCACGAGGAGGACGGCCCCGTTGACGAGGGCGGCGCGGGGAATGCCGAAGCGGCCGATGTGGGCGACGACGTCGAGGGGCGTCAGCTCGATGGCTCCGTAGAGGACGCAGCCGGGGTCGAGGTCGACGTGGTCGGCGGCGCGACGGATGAGGAGGAGCCCGATGGCGAAGAGCGTGGTGAAGACGATGCCCATGGCCGCGCCGCGGTCCACGTTGCCGAAGCGCATGATCCACTGCGTGAAGAGCGCGGTGAGCACGCCCGCGGCGGCGGCTCCGACGAACATGGGCGCGCTCGCCCGCGTCCCGGTGACGAGGAAGGCGATGGCCAGCCCCGGCAGGACGGCGTGGCTGATGGCGTCGCCCATCATGCTCATCTTCCGCAGCACGAGGAAGCAGCCGGGCAGGGCGCAGGCCACCGCGCAGAGCGCGCCGGTGACGACGATCCAGGTGTCGAAGGCGGTCCAGTTCATGCGGAGGGCAGGGGATGGGGGCTGGGCGGGACGTCCTGGCCGGGGAGTTCGCCGGAGAGCTTCGCCTCCAGCTCGCGGACGAGTTCGGCCCCGAGGATGTGCTCGACGAGGTCGGCGTCGCGGTCCACGTGGCTGGGGGCGATGTCGGCGTATTGGATGAGGTAGGTCTCCCAGAGCCGGTGGTTGCGGGTGACGCGGGCGGCTTCGCCGAAGCCGGATTCGGAAAGGCGGAGGCGTCCGGGCGGGGTTCGCTCCAGGTGGTCCTCGCGGCGGGCGATGCGGAGGACGCGGCGGAGCTGCCGGGGCGGCCAGGCGCGTTTCTCGAGGAGTTTCCCGGCGGGGAAGGAGACGTTGCGCACGAAGCCCACGCCGGCGTCTTCGGCCTGGGCCTCGAGGATTTCGTAGGCGGCGCGGAGAAAATGCTGGCGGTCCACCTTGCGGCGGAGCCGGGCTTGGTTGAGGAGGCGGGGGAGGACTCCGCGCTCCGGCGCGAGGAGCATGCTGGCGAGGAAGAGGGCCGCCGCGACGAGGACGATGACGGCCCCGGCGGGCAGTTGCGGGGCGAGGGCGCTGAGGGAGGCGCCGAGCCAGCCGCTGACGCCGCCGACGAGGGCGGAGACGAGGAGCATGGGGACGAGCCGCTGCGTCCAGAAGCGCGCCGCCGTCGCCGGGGTGATGAGGAAGGCGATCACGAGGATGAGGCCGACGGCCTGCAAGCCGATCACGGTCACGGCGGTGACGAGGCCGAGGAGGAGCACGTCGAGGAAGAGCGTCGGCCAGCCCTGCGCGGCGGCGTAGCCGTCGTCGAAGCAGAGCAGGAGGAATTCCTTCAGGAAGAGCAGCGAGACGATCGAGGCGGCTCCGGCGACGAGGGCGATGAGGAGGAAGTCCGACTGCACCATCGAGGCGGTCTTGCCGTAGATGAAGGACTCCAGCCCCGCCGCGCTGGCCCCGGGCAGGCTCTGCACCATGCGCAGGCTGGCCACGCCGACGCCGAAGAAGACGGAGAGGACGAAGCCCATGGCCACGTCGTCGCGCAGCCGGGTGGTGTTGCGGATGACCAGCATGGTGGCGATGCCGGCCACGCCCGAGAGGGTCGCGCCGAGGAGCAGGCCGGGCAGGGACTTTCCGTCGCCCCCCAGCGAGACCATCGCGGCGAAGGCGATGGCGATGCCGGGCAGGGTCGCGTGGGAGAGGGCGTCGCCCATGAGGGAGCGCTTCCGCAGCAGGAGGAAGGTGCCGACCGGTCCGGCGGCGACCCCGAGCAGGGCGGTGCCGAGGACGACGAGCTGGGTGTTGTAGTTCCGCAGCAGCAGCACGTCGAGGATGTCGGAGGGGGACGGCATGGTCAGTGCGCCGCGGAGCGGAGGGCCTCGGTGGCCTTTTCGAGGAGGTTCAGCTTGCCGCCGTAGGTCTTCTGGAGGTTCTCGCGGGTGAAGGTCTCGGCGGTCGGTCCCGCCGCGACGATGCGCATGTTGATGAGGACGATCCAGTCGAAGTAGGTCGTGACGGTGGCGAGGTCGTGGTGGACGACGAGGCAGGTCTTGCCCTCGGAGGAGAGGCGGCGGAGCAGTTCGACGATGGCCTGTTGGGTGGCGGCATCGACGGCAGCGAAGGGCTCGTCCATCAGATAGAGGTCGGCGTCCTGCATCAGGGCGCGGGCCAGGAAGACGCGCTGCTGCTGCCCGCCGGAGAGCTGGCTGATCTGGCGCCCGGCGAGGTGGGCGATGCCGACCTGGGCGAGGGCCTCCGTGGCGCGGGCGGTCTCCGCCTTCGAGACGCGGCGGAACCAGCCGAGGCGGCGGTAGGCGCCCATGGCGACGACGTCGAGGGCGGTCACGGGGAAGTCCCAGTCGACGCTCTCGCGCTGGGGCACGTAGGCGACGCGGTGTCGCGCCTTGCGGTAGGGCACGCCGTAGATGTGCGCCCAGCCGGAGGTGCGGGGCACGAGGTCGAGGCAGGCTTTCAGGAGGGTGCTCTTGCCCGCGCCGTTGGGGCCGACGATGCCGACGAGCTTGCCTTCGGGGATGTTCAGCTCGATGTCCCAGAGGACGGGCTTGCGATGGTAGGCGACGGTGAGGTCGTGGATCGCGAGGGGGAACTCCGGCGGATGCTCGGGCCGGGGCTCGGTGTGTTTGGCGGGGAAGACGGCTTGGCCGGTGAGGGATTCGGTGTGCATGGCTAGAAAATCAGATCCGTCGGATCTGTCAGGTTCGCCGGATCGGTCGGATCAATCCACACCCGACAGTTTGCCTTGGAAGCCCTTTTCCGGGACGCTGCCGCCGAGGGCCCGGGCGATGGTGGTGACGTTGTGGTCGATCATGCCGACGTAGGTGCCCTCGTAGCTGCCCGCCGGCCCCATCGCGTCGGAGTAGAGCTCGCCCCCGACGACGACCTGGCGGCCCTTGGCGGCGGCGCCCTCGAGGAGGGAGAGCACGCTCTTGTCGGAGACGGAGCTCTCGACGAAGACGGCGGGGATGCGCCGTTCGACGAGGAAGGCGACGAGGTCCTCGATGTCCTTCACCCCGGCTTCGGATTCGGTGCTCATGCCCTGGATGCCGCGGACCTCGATGCCGTAGGCGCGGGAGAGGTAGCGGAAGGCGTCGTGGGCCGTCACGAGGACGCGCTGCCCCTCGGGAATGGAGGCGATCGCGGCCCTGGCGTAGTCGTCCAACCGGGCGAGCTGCCCGCGGTAGGCGGCGGCGTTGGCGGCGTAGGCGGCGGCGTTCGCCGCGTCGTAGTCGGAGAGCGTCCTCTCGACGACGCGGGTCGCGGCGATCCAGCCTTTCACGTCCATCCAGACGTGCGGGTCGTCGTGGTCCTCCTCGTCGGCGAGGACGTAGTCCGGCTCTTCCAGAACGGCCTCGGTCACGGCGTGGACGCGCTTGCCCGAGCCGGCGAGACGGACGAGGACGTCGGTCATCTTTCCCTCGAGGAGGAGGCCGTTGTAGAAGACGAGGTCCGCCGCCTGCAGGGCCTTCACGTCCGCCGCGCTCGGCTTGTAGAGGTGCGGATCGACGCCCTCGCCGACGAGGGCGTCGACCGCGGCGAGGGGGCCGGCGACTTCGCGGACGATGTCGGCGATCATGCCGACGGTGGCGACGACGCGGTAGGGGCCGTCCGTCGCGATGGGGTCCCCGGAGCAGGACGGCAGCAGCAGGGAGGCGGCGGCCAGAAGAAAGAGGGTCGGGCGCAAGCTCATGGGGGGTTCAACGAAATCAATTGAATCAAGGTAGATGTTTTGTTTGAGCGGTCAAGATAAAAAATTGCATTTTCCAAGAATGGGCGTAGCGTCCCGCCATGCCGTCCAGCACCGTCCAGAACTATTTGAAGGCCATCCTCCACCTGCAGGGGCTGGGCAAGGGCAGCACCACCGTGGGCGAGATCGCGCGGGAGCTGGAGGTGACGCCGGGCACGGTCACGATCATGATGCGCCAGTTGAAGGAGCGCGGCCTGGTCGACTACGAGCCGAGGCGGGGCCTCTCCCTGAAGCCCAGCGGCATGGCCGAGGCGATGGAGGTGGTGCGGCGGCACCGGCTCGTCGAGCTGTTCCTCGTGGAGGTGATGGGCCTGGACTGGTCCGAGGTCCACGAGGAGGCCGAGGTCCTGGAGCACGCCATCTCCGACCGTCTTCTCGACCGCATCGACGAGATGCTGGGGCAGCCGACCCACGATCCCCATGGCGACCCGATTCCCGACCGGCGCGGCGTGGTGGCGAAGGACCGCGCCGTGCCGCTCCTGGGCGTGGCGGCGGGGCGCTACCGGGTGGTGCGCGTGTCCGACGAGGACTCCGCCCTGCTGGGGTGGCTGAACGAGAAGGGGCTCAGGATCGGCGAGGAGATCGAGCTTTCCCATCCCGACCGCGTCGCGGGGGTGCTGGAGTTGGCGCGGAGCGAAGGCGGAAGGCTGCAGCTCGGCGCGGAGGCGGCCGGACAGGTCTTCGTCGAGGCGGTGCGATAGGCCGGGGGCGCCGCGCCGTCCGGCGGCTTCTCCGAGCGAGGGACGGGGACGCGAAAAAGGCCGGGGCTGGGCCCGGCCTTTTTGCGAGGAGCGGATGGAGTCCGAGGGACGCTCAGCGGGCCGCGTCGGCGGCGGCCTTGGCGGCGGCGGCCTTGGCGATGATGTCGTCGGAGATGTTCTTCGGACAGGGGGCGTAGTGCGAGAACTCCATGGAGAACTGGCCGCGGCCGGAGGTCATGGTGCGGAGGTCGCCGATGTAGCCGAACATCTCGCTGAGCGGAGCGTCGGCCTTGACCCGCACGCCGGTCGGGTTGCTGTCCTGCGACTTGATCATGCCGCGGCGGCGGTTGAGGTCGCCGATGACGTCGCCGACGTGGTCGTCGGGCGTGTAGACGTCGATCTTCATGATGGGCTCGAGGAGCTGCGGGGCCGCCTTGGGAATGCTCTGGCGGTAGGCCGACTTGGCCGCGACCTCGAAGGCGATGGCGGAGGAGTCGACCGCGTGGTAGCCGCCGTCGATGAGGGTGACCTTGAAGTCGAGCAGGGGATAGCCGGCGAGGGTGCCCTTGTCCTTGGAGAGGCGGAAGCCCTTCTCGATGGCGGGCCAGAACTCCTTCGGCACGTTGCCGCCGACGACCTTGGACTCGAAGACGAAGCCTTCGCCGGGCTCGCTCGGCTCGATGATGTAGTCGATCTTGCCGTATTGGCCGGAGCCGCCGGTCTGCTTCTTGTGGGTGTAGGAGTCCTCGACCCGCTTGGTGATGGTCTCGCGGTAGGCGACCTGGGGCGCTCCGACTTCGACCTCCACCTTGTGGGTGCGCTTGAGGATGTCCACCTTGATGTCGAGGTGGAGCTCGCCCATGCCCTTGAGGATGGTCTCGCCGGTTTCCTGGTCGGTCTCGACGTGGAAGGAGGGGTCCTCCCGCACCATCTTGGCGATGGCTTCGCCGAGCTTCTCCGAGGCGCTCTTGTCCTTGGGCGCGATCGCGAGGGAGATGACCGGATCGGGGAAGACCATGGGCTCGAGGGTGGCCGGATCCTTCGGATCGCAGAGGGTGTGGCCCGTCTGGACGTTCTTGAGGCCCACGAGGGCGATGATGTCGCCGGCGGAGGCGCTCTCGCGCTCTTCGCGGGAGTCGGCGTGCATCTCGACGATGCGGCCGACGCGCTCGGTCTTGCCGGTGAAGGTGTTGAGCAGGGTGTCGCCCTTGGCCAGCTTGCCCGAGTAGAGGCGGGTGAAGGTGAGCGCCCCGTATTGATCGTCCATGATCTTGAAGGCGAGGGCGCGCAGGGGGGCGTCGGGGGTGACGATGGCGTGCTTGCCGGTCTCGTTGCCTTCGAGGTCGACTTCGGGCTGGGGCGGCACTTCGGTCGGGCTGGGCAGGTAGTCCACGACGCCGTCGAGGACGAGCTGCATGCCCTTGTTCTTGAAGGCGGATCCGCCGAAGGTGGGGAAGAACTTGAGGTCGATGGTGCCCTTGCGGATGCAGCGCTTCAGAGTCGCCTCGTCGGGCTCCGTCCCCTCGAGGTAGGCCTCCATCACCTCGTCGTCCTGCTCCACGGCGGACTCGACGAGCTCGGCGCGGAGTTGCTCGACTTTCTCCTTCATGTCCTCGGGGACCTCCTGGATCGTGAAGTTTTCGGGCAGGCCGGAGTCGTCCCACACCCAGGCCTTGCGGGTGATGAGGTCGACGACGCCCTTGAACTGGTCCTCGGCCCCGATGGGCAGGACCATGATGAGCGGCTTGGCCCCGAGGACCGTCTTGATCTGCTCGACGACGCGGAAGAAGTCGGCGCCGATGCGGTCGAGCTTGTTCACGAAGATGAGGCGGGCGACCTCGGAGTCGTTGGCGTAGCGCCAGTTCGTCTCGGATTGGGGCTCGACCCCGCCGGATCCGCAGAAGACGCCGATGCCGCCGTCGAGCACCTTGAGCGAGCGGTAGACCTCGATGGTGAAGTCGACGTGCCCGGGCGTGTCGATGAC
>CAYMMC010000139.1:0-7577 GCA_964391125.1 uncultured Akkermansia sp. | reverse complement strand
GCCTTGCGGCAGGGGCGGCGGTTCATGCGGCGGGCGGTGCGGCGAGCTCTCGGAGAAAGGCCGCCAGGGTCGCGATCGCGGCGAGGGAGATCGCGGCGAGGAAGACGCCGGAATGGCTGCCGAGGCGGATCGAATCGACGAGAAGCGATCCGAGCCCGGGATAGCGGAAGGCCGACTCCAGCACCACGATCTGCCCGAGCAGGGCGGGCAGGGCGCCGTCGGCCAGCGCGACGAGCTTGGACGCGGATCTCGGGACGACCCGGCCGTAGAAAATCTCCTCGCTGTTCGCGCCCGCGGCGAAGAGGCCCCGCACCCAGGGGGCGGCGGCCTCGCGCTCCAGCTCCGCCGCGACGGCGCGGATCTGCCAGGCGGCGCCCGCGGCCAAGCCCGGCAGCGCCACGACCGCAGCGTGCCACCAGGCGAGCAGGTCGGGTCCCCGCTCCACCACGAGGTCGTCCGCGAAGCCGGGGCGCTGCCAATGGAAATACGAATAGGTCGCCACGAGCACGACGAACCAGAACCCCGGGACGCAGGCGAAGGCCGCGAAGGGCGCGGCGAGGAGACGGGCGGCCCGATAGCGGCGCAGGCGGGCGCCGAGCAGCCCCCAGGCGTAGCCGGCGAGGAGGATTCCCGGGACGGACAGCAGCAGGACGCGGCCCGTCGCGGCGAGTCGCTGGCGGAGCAAGTCCTCCCACGGCAGCGGACGGGAGGCGAGCTCGGGAGGGACGGGGGCGTAGGACTCCGCCCGCCAGACGTGGCGGTCCGAGCCTCCCACGACGCAGAAGGCGAGCTCCATCAGCGCGAGCAGGGCGACCCCGACCGCCGCGAAGCGGACCGCGGCCACGAGCAGGCGATGGAGGACGTGGCGGATCATCGTTTTTTCACCGGGCGGTGGACTGCGTTCTCACCCACCAGGGGCGCGTCGCCTCCAGCCCGCCTTTTCCCACCGCGATGGGTTCCGCCGCCTCCGCCCCGGGAGGACGCATCTCCAGCGCCCCCGTCCGCAGCGTGACGACGCGCCCCGAATCGCAGACGAAGAGGCAGGGCTGGAGCGCGGCGATGGCGCGGTGCAGGGCGGCGGTCGCTTCGACCAGGGCGGCCGGGTCGGATTCCTGCCGGAGCCGGTCGAGCAAGGCGTCGACCCCGGCGTCGCGCAAACCGCTCAGGTTTCCTCCGCCCGGTCCGGCGGCGGAGGAATGCCAGACCTGGCGCCGGTCCCTGCCGAGAGGCAGGCTCCAGCTCAGCAGGACGGCGTCGAAGTCCCGCTCCGGGAGCCGTTGGAGGACCAGCGCCTCCCACGGCGTCGGCTTCGCCTCCACCTCGATTCCGACGGTCGCCCACTGCTCGGCGAGGGCGTCGGCGAGGCGGAGGTGCTCGGGGTTAGAGGCGTTGGCCAGCAGCGTGAAGCGCAGCGGTTTGCCCGACGCGTCCTTCCTCCATCCGCTCGCCGGGTCGAGGGGGTAGCCCTCCTTCTCCAGCAGGTTCTCCGCCCCGCGAGCGTCGTGCAAGGGCAGCAGCATCGGCTCGGCGACCGCAGGCGAGCCGGGGAAAAAGAGGCTCGTCGTCGGCGTCTGGAACTCCGTCGCCGTGTCGCGCAGGATCGAGGCGGGGTCGGCGGCGCGGGCCAGGGCGTTGCGCACCGCGATCCGGTCGAAGGGCGCTCGGTCCAGATTCCAGATCACGACGTGCTGGAAGCAGGGCCGGTCCCGGAGGGCCTCCACCGCTCCGGGATGGCGGCCGGACCATTCCGAAAAGCGTTCGTCCGGCTCGATCGCGTCGAGCGTGCCGGTGCGGAGGGCGAGCAGGATGGACTCCAGCGAGGCGAAGCGGCGGTAGCGCAGCCGGGGCTCCCGGGGCGCCCCTAGGTGGTAGCCGCGATGGGCGGCCAGCTCCATTCCTCCGTCGGAACGCCGGCGTTCGATCCGGTAGGGCCCCAGGCCGATCGGCTGCGCGAGGTAGGCCGTCCGCGCCGCCGCGTCGCCCGAGGGGCCGAGGAGGTGCGCCGGAAGCGGGGGGAGCGATTCCCAGCTCTCCAGCATCGTGGCCGGCGCCTCGCGGCAGACGATCCGGATCCGGTGCGGCGAGAGGGCCTCCAGCGAGCGGACGAAGGAGAAGCTCGCCGCCAGCGGCAGCGGCGAATCGGGCCGGGTCAGCGTCTCGTAGGAGAAGACGAGATCCTCCGCGGTGAAGGGCCGGCCGTCGTGCCAGGTCGCGTCGTCGCGCAGTTCGAGCAGCATTTCCCGGACCGTCGTATGGCAGCGTGGACCGAGCTCCTCCAGCTCCGGCGAGGTCGCCGGATTCGAGTCGAGATAGAGGCGCAGATCCCCGACGACGCGCTCGACCTTGCCCCGCACGAAGAGGTTCGCCTCGCGGTCGTCGACCACCTCCATCATGCGGACCTGCGATTTCTCCAGCGATCCCTCCAGCCAGGCGGCGACGAGATCGTCGACCGAATGTGCCGCCCGCACCCGGACGAGCTGGTAGTCGCCCAGCAGCTCCGAGGGCAGGGACGCCAGCAGCGAGGCCTCCAGGCCGTCCCCGATCCCGTCGTAGACCGCCGTCAGGACCGATCCCGTCCGCTCCACCGCCCGCGGTCGCGGCCCCTCCGCCGGAGCCTCCCCCGCGCGGATCCGCGCCTCGGCCTCCCCCGCCGCCTCCTCGCTCTCGCAGCGGATCGCGACGGTGGTGCGCGAGGTCCAGCGCTCGATCAGATTCGGACGCAGCCGCAGCTCCGCGTCGCGGCGCAGCAGCGGCTCGAAGACCAATCCCGCGATCTCCCCCTCGATTCCGCCGGCGGGGGCCAGGGGGCTGATCGCGCCCACGGGGCGGTCGATGGCGTGGACGAGCGCGTCCGACTCGTGCACGAGCTGGACCCCGGCCGCTTCCTTGAAGAGCCAAACTCCTCCGAAGGCCAGCCAGAGCGGCGACGAAAAGAAGATCCAGCGCAGCCAGAACATCGCCGGAGGGTAGCCCAGGAGGACGGGTTTTTCCAAAACTATGCCGTCCCGCCGCGGAGGTCCGGCGGCAGCGGCGAGGGGCGCTCCTCAGGAGCCGGGGATGCAGATCAAATGGGTGTCGGTGCGCACGTAGAGCCGGTTCCCCGCCACCGCCGGAGTTGCGCTGGCGGCGTCGCCGAGCTGGCTGCGCCCGAGGATTTCGAATTCGTCGCCCGGCTTCAGCGCCACCAGCTCGCCCTCGCGGCTGAGGGCGAGGATCTTTCCGCCGGCGACGATGGGCGAGGCGAAGTAGTTGCCGCCGACCCGCTCGCGGTAGATGCGCTTGCCCGTCGCGGCGTCGAGGCAGGTGAAGATGCCGGAGTCGACCATCAGGTAGAGGCGACCCTCGTGGAACAGGGGCGTGGGCACGTAGCCGAGCCCGTCCGACAGACCCAGCGAATAGGCCACTTCCGGATCGCCGGAGGCCTTCGGCCGCAGCGCGGTTCCCTGGCGTCCCTGCGAGCCCGAGCCGAAGGTGGCGAAGACCAGCCCGCCTCCGGTCGCGATGGAGCCCACGCTGCGTTGGGTGTATTCGCCGTCGAAGCCCCAGAGCACCTCGCCGCTCCCGGGATCGAGCCCCTTCCACCCGTCGTTCGTCTGCAGGACCACGACCATGGTGCGTCCCCCCACCGTCACCGCCGCAGGCGTGCTGTAGGCGGTGAGATGCTTCTCCTCGGCCCCTTCGGTGACGCGTTCGACCTCCCAGCGCGATTCGCCGGTGGCCGGGTCGAGCCCGAGGACGAAGCTCCGCTTCCGCTCCACCGAATCGGTGTGCAGGACGAGGGTTCCGTCCACGAGGATGGGCGAGGCCGCGAAGCCGTGGTCGGCGGCGAACTCCGGCCATTCCCGCCGCCACGCCAGATTGCCTGCGTGGTCGAGCGCGACCGCCTCGGTCCGCTGCCCCGAGGCCCAGGCCACGTAGACCCGGTCCGCGTCCACCGTCGGCGTGGCCGAGGCGAAGGTGTTGAACTTGTGCAGGTGGTGGGCCTCGCCGGGCACTTCCCAGGTCCAGAGGCGCTCGCCCGAGGCCGCGTCGTAGCATTCCAGTCGGCGGTTGGCGCCGTCGGCGGCGGCGATGGCGAGGAAGAGCCGTTCGCCCCAGAGCACCGGCGAGGAATGCCCGATGCCGTCGAGCTTCGCGGACCAGGCGTAGTCCGCCTCGGAGAGCTGCGACTTCAGCCCCGTCATCCGTCCGATCCCGCCGCCGTCCGGTCCGCGGAAGCGGGTCCATTCCTGGGCGTCGGTCGAGGGGGAAAGCAAGGCGGCAAGGGCGAGGAGCAGCAGCGGTCGCATCGGGGATTCGGGGGCGGATCGGTCAGCGGCGAAGGTGACGGAAAGAGCCCGGCGGCGCAAGACGAAAGCGGGGCGCGATCAACGCCGGCCGGCCGGGGATCCCGATGCCCCGGATCCCGGCGCCGCCTTCCGCTCTTGCGCCCGCCGCAGCGCTTGCCGTCCGCCCCGGCGGCGGGCTAGTTTCCGGAAATGCCAAGACTCGTCCTGCTCCCCATCGCCCTCCTCCTCGCCGCGACCTCGGCGCGGGCGGATCGCGACGACGACTTCGTCGAGCTGAAGCGCCTCGATCCCACGCTCGTCGTCGAGCTCCCCTACGCGACGGAGGACAACTTCTGCAAGACGCGGCTCTACCCGGTGGAGCGCTGCTTCCTCCGCCGCAAGGTCGCCCTCGCCCTGGTCGCGGCGCACCGCAGCCTCGCCGACCGGGGGCTGGGGCTGAAGGTCTGGGACGGCTACCGCCCCCATTCGGTGCAGTTCAAGATGTGGGAGAAGGCGCCCCTGCCCGGCTTCGTCGGATCTCCCCGGCAGGGCTCGAAGCACAACCGGGGCGCCGCCGCCGACGTGACCCTCGTCCGGCTCGACACCGGGGAGGAGCTGGAGATGCCGACGCCCTACGACGAATTCTCGCCCCGGGCGCACCGCGACTATTTCAAGCTGCGCCCCGAGGTGGCGGAGAACCGCAGGATCCTCCAGGCGGCGATGCGGGCGCAGGGCTTCAAAACCATCGAGAGCGAATGGTGGCATTTCGACCATCGCGACTGGGAGGCCTTCCCCCTTTCCGACATCTCTCTCGAAACGCTGGCCGAGCGCTCCGACCGCGAAGCGGCGGAGAGGGGGAGCCGCGCAGGCGTCTGGCCCCGCTTCCGGGGGCCGGACGGAGCGGGCGCGGCGCCGGACGCCTCCATCCCCCTGCACTGGAGCGCGACGGAGAACCTGAAATGGCGGCTCGACCTGCCCGGCCCCGGGTCCTCCTCGCCCATCGTCTGGGGCGACCGCGCTTTCGTCACCTGCTACTCCGGCTACGGCGACGGCGACGGGAAGCGCAAGGACGCCGGGCCCTCCGAGCTCGTCCGCCACCTCCTCTGCGTCGAGCTGGCCAGCGGTCGGGTGCTGTGGCAGGTGGACGAGCCGGCCGGGCAAGCCGAGGATCTCTATGAAGGCTATTTGCCGGAGCACGGCTACGCCAGCAGCACCCCGGCGACGGATGGGGAGCGCATCTACTGCTTCTTCGGCAAAAGCGGCGTCTACGCCTACGACTTCGCCGGGAAGAGGCTCTGGTCCGCCCCGACCGGAACCCTCTCCTCGGCCATGGTCTGGGGCTCCGCCGCCAGCGTCGTCCTCCACGAAGGCCTGGTGTTCGTCAACGCGGGGGACGAGGCCCGAGCCCTGCTCGCCTTCGACGCCGCCACGGGAAAGGAACGTTGGCGAATGGAGCATCCCATGCTGGAGCAGACCTACGCGACGCCGGCGCTGCAGGAGGTCGCGCCCGGTCGCGTCGACCTCCTCGTGGCGATGCGCGGCGAGCTGCGCGGCCTCGACCCCGCGAGCGGGGCGGTGCGCTGGCATTCGCAGAGCCCGGTCACGGGCAACCTCTCCGCCGGCCCCGTGGTCCTGTCGGAAAACCGCATCGCCCTCTTCGGCGGCTTCCCCCGCACCCTCGGCGCCGTCTTCGCCGGGGGAGGGGAGGGGGACCGCAGCGGCGAGGCGCTCCTCTGGGAGAGCCAGACCGCGAAAAGCTACATGCCCCAGCCCGTCGAGCACCGGGGGCTGCTCCATTGGGTCACCGAGGACGGCATCGCCGCCTGCGCTCGGCCGGAGAGCGGCGAGCTCCTCTACCGGAAGCGCCTCGACGTCGCCAGCGAGACCGGCAAGGGCATGGCGCTCTACGCCTCGCCCATCCTCGTCGGCGACCATCTCGTCGCCGTGAGCCGCAGCGCGGGCGCCTTCGTGATCGAGACGGGGCCGGAATTCAAACTCTTCGGGGTGAACCGGATCGAGGACGACGCGACCCGCTTCCAGGGCACCCCGGCGGTGGCGGGCGGACTCCTGCTGCTGCGGTCGGAAAAGGCGCTCTACGCCATCGGCAGGTGATGCGGTTCCTCCTCGGGGATCAGCACCTGCCTCCGCTCCCCCTCGGTTCCGTGGGGCGCTTGGGAAAGCGCCCGTCCTTGGACCGCGCTCCCCGGAAAGTGGGGCGGGTTTCTCTACCCGCCTTCGGAGCCTCGGGCATGTGCGCCCGGGCTCCGGCAGGGCTTGGGCGAGGCGGGTAGAGGAACCCGCCCTACGTTTCCTTCGCCTCGCCTCGCCTCGGAGGCGGGAGACAGGAGATGGATCGGCGAGCTCCGGCGCAGCACACTGGTGGTCCCTTCCAGCAAGAATGACGGGCGAGACGCAGGGAATGCGCCAGCCTTGTAGCCGCGTCCATTGGGCGCGGTCGGGTGTCCAAACGACGTTCGACCGAGGTCAATGACCTCGGGTACAGATTTCCGCCTTCGATGATCCTGCCTGTCACCTTTGCTGGAAGGGACCACTAGGAGGGCTTCCTTGGCTTTCGATGGTAGAGCTTGATGGCGTTATGGGTGTGGATGCGCTCCGCCTGCTCCAAGCCCACGGCATCGGTCACCCGATTGAAATCCGAGTCACGATAGGGAACGGGTCGATGGCTGGTCCGTGCCGAACAGCAGGCATTCCGGGTTTGCCGCGCTGAAATCGCGCAAGGCGGCCGCAACGTCGAAATCCACTCGTCCGAATCCCGTCGTCTTCACGAAGACTCCATGTTCCGCCAGGTCCAGCAGAGGCGCCAGGCCCTGCTTGAACGGTTCCGGAAGGTAGCCGTCGTTCTCCTGAAGCGGGAACCGGGGATCGATGATGTGGAAATGGGCATCGAAAAGGGTCGGCTTGACGGTCATGGGTGGTGTTGGATTTTGTCGAAATGGAAGGGGTCCGCAAGGCGAAGCCAGAATGTAGCACGGGCATCCTGCCCCGTGGGCGTCAGGACAAGGGAGGCTGGGCTTCCGAGGGCGCTTGGGAAAGCGCCCTTCCTTGGGCCTCCCAGACGGACGTGGGATCTCAAGGAACGGGGCTTTCCCAAGCCCCGGCGCTGCCCTGGGAGGCTTCGGCTTCCGCGCGAGATCCATCGGGTTCGCTCCGGTCTCTCAGCTCTCAACCACCGACCCTCAACTCCGATGCTCGGAGAGGCGTCGCCCGAAGGCCCTCCTCGAGGATCCACTGGGCGTTGCGCCCGTGCTCCGCATCGCAGAGCGGGTGGAGGGCCAGGCCCGGATCCTC
>CAYMMC010000138.1:0-7592 GCA_964391125.1 uncultured Akkermansia sp. | reverse complement strand
CACAACGGGGCCATCTACGACCTCGCCTTTTCCCCCGACGGGACCGCGCTGGCGAGCGCGAGCGGCGACGGCACCTGCAAGATCTGGCAGGTCGCCACGGGCGAGCGCCTCGACACCCTGAACCAGCCCGAGGCCGAGCAATACCGCGTCGCCTTCACTCCCGACGGGCGGCACCTCGTCGCGGCGGGCGCGGACAACCGCATCCGGCTCTGGCGCTTCGTCTCGACGACCGCGCCGAAGCTGAACCCGCTCCTCGAGGCTCGCTTCGGACACGAGGACGCCATCGTCGAACTCGCGATTTCGTCCGACGGCGGGCAGCTCGCCACGACTTCGGCGGACCGCGCCCTGAAGCTATGGAGCCTGCCCGATCTGGAGCCGGTGAAGGACTTCGGCCCGCAGTCCGACGTGCTCGCGGTGCTGACCTTCGCGCCGCAAGGGGACTTCTTTTTCGCGGCGCGTCTCGACGGCTCGCAGGAGCGCTTCGATTTGATTCCAAAGATCAAGATCGATCCCAATTCGAGGACGGGAGGATCCCTGATTCGCCGGGCTTCGACGGCGTCCAAAGCGGTCGATGTCGAGGTCGATACCCGGATGCTCGCCGAGGTGGATTCGGGGCCGAACCCGGCCTTGATCCGCCGCAGCGAGGCGAAGGGGCGCATTTCCCAACCCGGCGAAACGGACGACTACCCCTTCGCGGCAAAAGCGGGCGAGACCTGGGTCTTCGAAGTCAATGCGGCGCGGTCGCAGTCGAAGCTCGATTCCAAGCTCGCCATCCTCGACGCCAAGGGCGAGCCGGTGGAGCAGGCGGTCCTGCAGGCGGTGCGGGACTCCTGGCTGACCTTCCGGGGCAAGGACTCGACGACGTCGAACGATTTCCGCGTCCACAACTGGGAGGAGATGGAGCTGAACGAATTCCTCTACGTGAACGGCGAGGTCGTGAAGCTGCACCTCTATCCGCGCGGTCCCGACTCGGGCTTCATCGTCTATCCGGGCTTCGGCAGCCGCCGCACCTGGTTCCAGACCACGCCGATGGCGCATCCGATGGGGCAGCCTTGCTACATTGTCAGGGCCTTTCCTCCGGGGACCGATCCCGGCCGGAACGGGCTCCCCGTCTACCGGCTCCACTACGAGAACGACGACGATCCCGAGCGTCGCTTCGGAGCCGATTCGGTGCTGCGCTTCACGGCTCCTGCGGACGGGGACTACCTCGTGCGGATCGGCGACACGCGCGGCTTCGGCGGCGAAGGCTACGGCTACACCCTCGTCGCGCGAACGCTGAAGCCCGATTTTTCCGTCGCCACGGCGTGGAAGGACTTGAAGCTCGCTCCGGGGAGCGGTCGCGAGATCGGCTTCACCGCGACGCGGCTCGACGGCTACGAGGGGGCCATCGCGCTGGAGATCTCCGGACTGCCCGCAGGTCTCTCGGTCGAACCCATCGAGATCGAACCGGGGCAGGATCGAGCCTTTGCCACGCTGCGGGCTTCCGACGATTTCGCCGGTCTCTCGGAGGAAGAAGCCGCGAAGGTGAAAGTGACGGCGCGAGCCGTGATCGACGACCGCGAGGTCGTGAAGGATGCGGGTTCGGCCACGCCCGTCGCTCTCGTCAAGGAGCCGAAGCTGCTCGTCCACTTGAAGCCCGACGGCGAGTCCGGGAAGATGGCGGAGGACGGCGTGCTCGAGTTCACGATCCGCCCCGGCGAGACCATCACGGCCCTTGTCGCGGCGGAGCGAAAGGGTTTCGAGGGCGAAGTCCAGTTCGGCAAGGAGGAATCGGGCCGCAACCTGCCGCACGGAGTCTATGTCGACAACATCGGCTTGAATGGGCTCATGATCCAGGCGGGTCAGGACGAGCAGCGCCTCTTCATCACCGCCGCGAAGATCGTGGAGCCGACGGTGCGCGATTTCCACCTCGCGACGAACATGGACGGCGGCCATACCACGCAGCGGGTGCGATTGCGCGTCGTGGGCGAGGGCGGCGTTGCCGCCGTAAAAGGCGAAAAATAAAAGGTCGGGACAAGGAGCGGGACTTTCCAAGTCCCGTATGCAATGGTGGAGGCTTGGCAAGCCTCCTTCCCTGGGCGCAACGCGCCTTCGTTCCCGACATGCCGCCCGTCGCCCTTCTTCCCGCCGACCACCGCCGCGAATCGTGGATCGCGGCGGTGCGCTCGAATCTCGGCCTCCTCCTCGCGCTCGCCGCAATTCCTTGGGGGATCGAGCTTCTCGACCTCGTCCTGCCGGGGTCCTTCGACCGCTTCGGGATCCGGCCGAGGCAGTTCGCCGGGCTGCTCGGGATCGGCGCGGCGCCCTTCCTCCACGGCGGCTTCGGCCACCTCGCCTCGAACACCCTCCCCTTCCTCGTGCTGGGCGGCATCGTCCTGATCGGAGGACGGCGCCTGTTTCTCACCGCGACGCTGACGATCGTCGTCCTCGCCGGAGGGGCGCTCTGGACCCTCGGCCCTTCGGGCACGAACCACATCGGATCGAGCCTGCTCGTCTTCGGCTACCTCGGCTTTCTCCTCGCCCGCGGCATCGTGGAGCGGTCGCCCTTCTGGATTCTCGTGTCCGCCGTCGTCCTCGCGCTCTACGGTGGAATGGTCGGCGGCGTGCTGCCGGGGACTCCGGGCGTTTCCTGGCAGGGACATCTCTTCGGCTTCCTCGCCGGGGCGCTCGCGGCAAAGATCCTGTTCACCAAGGAGCGGGCCTGAGCCGAGCACGGCGGGCCCCCGGAGGGAAGCGCGCCCTCCTCACCCGGTCGCCTCGACCGCTTCAGCCCCTTGCTTCCGCCGTCCGGACCGCTTCGTCGGGCGTGGCCGGAAGACGAAGCTCGCCGCCGAGACGAGGACGTGGATCAGGCACACGGCGACCATCGCGAGGAGCAGACGGGTGAACGAATCGGACGGATCGAAGGCCTCCTTCATGTAGTCGGGCAGCAAGCGGCCCGCCCCGAGCCCCGCCCCCGCCAGAGCGGCGAGGAAGGCGATCCACAGGCCGGTCCGTCGCAGCGCCAGCGCCAGCAGCGTCCCCAAGAGCATGGCCGCCCCCACGAAGGCGGGGACGGCGGAGCTGAGCGCCGGCCCGTCCCAGCCGCGGCCCTCCCATCCGTAGTAGGAGGCCGCGCCGATCCCGAGCAGGGCGAGCGCGGAGACGAAGGTGAAGATCCTCATAATGCGTCGTCAGGGCGCCGTCGAGCTCGCCACGGGTTCGGGGTTCCCGCCCAGGCTGGCCGCGAGGCGCTCGGCCAAGGGCTTCGCGATCTCGCCGCCGAAGGCGAGCGGACGGATCGCGCTGAAGCGGTCCCGGCCGATCCAGAGGCCCCAGGTCCTCGTCTCGTCGAAACCGAAATGCCAGGCGTCGGTGAAGGTCGCCGTGGTGCCCGACTTGCCCCGGGCCCCGGACACGGCGTCCGATGCGGGCAGTCCCGGCACGATGGCCCGGGCGGTCGATTCCTTCATCGCCGGCGCCGGGGCGTAGGAGGCGGGGCGGGAGACGACCTTGCCGGAGGGCTCGCGGATCTCGCGGATGAGGCGCAGGCGGGGCGCGGGCGTCCCGCCGTTGGGGAACACGCTGAAGGCGCGGGTCAGCTCGGAGAGGCTGGCCTCGCTCGCGCCGAGCAGGCTGCCGGGCATGTCGCGCAGTTCGGTCGCGATGCCGGCGGCGCGGACGAGGCGGCTCACGTTCTGCAGCCCGACCCTGGCGGCGAGGCGGGCGGAAGGCGAATTCTTGGATTTCGCCAGGGCCTCGGCGGCGGTGATCTCGCCCTCCCAGCGGTTCTCGGGATTTTCGGTGCTCCATTCGCCGAGCACCCCTCCGATGGCGCCGAGACCGACCTCGCGGTTGTCGAAGGGCGCGTCGAGCAGGATCGTCGCAGGCGTGAAGGGGCCGCTTTCGTAGGCGGCGGCGTAGAGGAAGGGCAGGAAGGCGGAGCCGGGGGGGCGCTTCATGTCCACGGCCCGGTCGTATTCGCTGCGCTGGAAGTCGCGGCTGCCGACGGAGACGACGATCTGTCCGGTGCGGTTCTCGACGAGGACGAAGGCGGCCTCGAGGGGATCCTTTCCGTCCACGTCGCCGGCGAGTTCGGCGAGATGGCGGTCCATCGCCTCGGCCGCCGCCTGCTGTCCCGCCAGATCGACGGAGGTCTCGACGAGGTAGCCGTCCAGCGAGTCTGGCGGCGTGGGCCAGGAGGCGATCTCCTCCCGCAGCTCCCTCTCGATGCGCGAGATGAGATAGGCGGTCTGCCCGCGCCTCAGGGAATCGTCGCGGGAGCTGGCGACGCGGGTCCCGGCGGCAAGGAGCCGCTCGAGCTCCCCGGCCGGGAGCCTCCCGATCTCGTGCATGCGCCGCAGGGTCTGGTCGCGGCATTCGCGGGCGCGCGCCTCGTTGACCAGGGGCGAGTAGCGGCTGGGCGAGGGAATGACGCCGCAGAGCAGGGCCGACTCGTCCAAGGTCAGCTCGCTCGCCTTCTTGCCGAAGTATCCCCGGGCGGCGGACCCGAGCCCGTAGAAGCCGCTGCCGAAGTAGACGCGGTTCAGGTAGTGGACGAGGATCTCGTCCTTGCTGTAGCGCTTCTCGATGCGGACGGCGGCGGCGATCTCGGATAGCTTTCTGTCGATGTCCTTGCCCTCGAGCCGGTAGACGTCGCGGGCGAGCTGCTGGGTCAGGGTGCTGCCGCCCTCGCGGATCGCCTCGGCACGGTAGTTCGCCATGGCGGCGCGGATGGAGCCGACGGGATCGAAGCCGGGATGGACGAAGAAGCGCTGGTCCTCGGCGGCGACGAGGGCGTCCACGAAGTGCGGCGGGATGTCTTCGCGGACGACGAGGAGCCGGTTCATCGATCCCGCCCGCCCGATCTCGACGCCGCGGGCGTCCCGGACGAGCGCCCCGATCTCGGGACGCCCCACCAGTTCGACGTCGAGCGACGCGCTCCGGTCGAAGTAGTGCCAGCCCACCCCGGCCCCGACCGCGGCAAGGGCAAGCGCGGCGCAGAGCGGGGCCAAAAGCAGGGTCTGGAGGAGAACGACGATCAGATGGAGCCAGACGGGGCGCTTGTCGCCCCCCCTGCCGGACGGAGGCGCCGCGGATTCGTCCTTGGGCTCGTCGGGAGCGGCCTCGATCTCCGCCTCTCCTTTGTCCTCTTTTTCGGTCGGCTCTTCCATCACGGTTGCGGAAATACCGGTTCCTCGGGAAAGGTGCGCGCGTTGCGCCTGCCCCCGCCGAAGAGGAAGCGGAACAATCCGCCGCCCCGGTTGCGCGGGCGGACGTCCTCGATCAGGATTTCCTCGGGCACGGGCGCGGCGGCGACGATGGCGGAGATCTGCCGGGAGGGTCCCTCCGGCAGGCTCACCGCGTAGGTCTCGGGGTCCTTGTAGACGGCGCGCAGCACCCCCGCCGCGATGGGGGCGGCGCTGCGTCCGCCGCTCAAGGTCTCGTAGCCCTCCCCTTGGGTCACGGCGGCGAAGGCGATGCGCGGGCGCTCCGCGTCCACCCAGCCCGAGAACCAGGCGAGGTAGCGCATCTTCCCGCCGGTGGCCCATTGCGAGGTGCCGGTCTTGCCGTAGACGACGGGATTGCGCATGGAGGCCCCGCCGGCCGTTCCCGCGCGGTGGTTGACGACGCCCCAGAGTCCGTCGCGGACGAGGTCGACGTCCTCGGGCCGCAGCCCCAGGGAGTGGGCGACGGCGGGCTCGATGTATTTCACGGCTTCGCCGCTCTCGGGATCGGCGCTCTCGCGGACCAGCCGCGGCTTCGGCACGTAGGCGCCGTTGGCCAGCCCCGCCATGGCGAGAGCCATCTGCAGGGGCGAGGCGAGCACCTGGCCTTGCCCGATGGAGAAGTTCGCGAGGCTGCGGGGATCGTTGTAGACGGCGGGGTCGGGAATGTTCCCCGGGGCGACGGAGGGGAGCGGCAGCTCGGGCGCGGCGCCGAATCCGAAGCGCCGGCTCATCTCGGCGATGGGATCGGCCCCCATGTTCAGCGCCGCTTGGTAGAACCAGGTGTTGCAGGAGCGCACCAGCGCGTAGCGCACGTCCATGGGCCCCTCCGCCGTGCGGCTGTGGTTCTTGAAATAGCGCCCGCCGATGACCATTCCGACCGGCCCCGGAAAGAGGGTGCGCGCCCCGTCGATCTCCCCGGCGTCCATCCCCGCTAGGGCGACGAAGGGCTTGAAGGTCGATCCCGGCGGATAGGCGCCGGTGACGGCCCGGTCGAAGAGCGGCGCCTCGGGGCTGTCGGCGAGGGCGGAATAGGCCGCCTGGGAGATGCCGCCCTCGAACAGGTTCGGGTCGAAGGAGGGGTGCGACACCATCGCGAGCACGTCGCCGGTGTCGGCGTCGACGGCGACGAAGGCGCCGGGCCGGCCGCTGCGCTCCAGCATCCGCTTCGCGAGGCGCTGCATCCCGAGATGCAGGGTGAGCACGACGGTGTCGCCGGGTTCGGCCTGGCGCACCACCTCCTGATGGCGGACCTGGCCCGTCGGATCGACGAGGCGCAGCACCTCCCCGTCGCGCCCGCGCCACTCGGCGTCGAGCGACTTCTCCATTCCCGCCCGCCCTTCGGTGGGCGGAAAGGCATGCTCCACCTTCCCGATGGGCCCCCGCTGGTCGGGGAGGGAAACGCCGATGTAGCCGACGAGGTGGGCGGCCAGCTCGCCCTCGGGATAGACGCGGACGTAGACGGGGTCGAGAGCGCAGTCGTCGGGCAGGCCCTGGGCGACGGCGTCGACGAACACTTCCGGAAGGACGCCCGACACGGCCAGCGGCACCCAGGGGCGATGCTGGAAATGCCGCTTCACCTCCTCCTCGGAGATCGTCAGGAAGGGCAGGTCGGGACTGAACTCCCTCGGCAGGGAGGAGACGCGGGCGACGGCCTCCTCGGGCGTCTTCGCCGTCTCGGCGAGACGGCAGACGAGACGCCTTCCGATGCGGTTCGCCGCGAGGACCGACCCGTCGGACGACACCACCACGCTGCGCGGGGCGGGGATGCGGAAGGTGTGGAGCTGCCAATCGGCCAGGGTCTCCATCGGCGTGGGGCCGTGGTCGATGCGCTCCAGGGCGATCCGCGGGGCCGCCTCGTAGGTCGGTTGCGCCGCCACGGTGGGCGCGGTCGCCTTCGGCGGGGCCTCTTCGGCTTGGAGCAGCCCGCCCCATCCGCAGAACCAAAGCCCCGAGACGGCGAGGGATGCGCCCGCGCCGCGAGGAAAGAGGAAGTCTGGGGACGGTTTCCGCATCGGGATCGGACGGAGACCGGGCATCCGGTGCTTTCGCCCCGCGCCCGGCCCCGAAAGCGCAGACTATCCTCGGAACGAAGCGAGTTCAAGGCCGGTCCTTCGCCAAGACGAGCCTTCCGGACGGCGTCTCAGCCCCCCACGTTGCCGAGGACCTCCTCGATCGTCGTCTCGCCCGCCGCGACCTTGCCCCAGCCGTATTCCCGCAGGGTGCGCATCCCGTTGCGGATGGCCTGCTCCTTCAGCTGCGCGTAGGACGCGTGCGAGGTGATCAGCTCGCCCATGGCCGGATCGATCAGGCAGATCTCGAGAATGGACATGCGGCCCCGGTAGCCGGTGTCGCGGCAGGCGCGGCAGCCGACCGCCTCGTGGA
>CAYMMC010000137.1:0-7651 GCA_964391125.1 uncultured Akkermansia sp. | reverse complement strand
ACAACAGCAGCTACTCCGCCCTTCTCAAGAACACGGTCGACTGGTGCAGCCGCGTCGAAAGCGACGACGAGCCGCCCCTGAGCGCCTTCGCCGGAAAGAGCGCCGGTCTTTTCGCCGCTTCGCCCGGCGCCCTCGGGGGACTCCGGGGGCTTTTCGCCCTGCGCGAACTGCTCCAGAATCTGCGCATCGCCGTCTTTCCCGATATGCTGGCGGTGGGAGGCGCCGACAGGATCGTCGCCGACGGCGCGGTGAACGACACGGAATGGGCTGCGAGGATCGGCTCGTTGGCGAAGTCCTACGTGACCTTCGCCGCGAAGCTGGCCGGTTGACGGCCACCCCGTCGCCCGCCTCGGTCGGGCCTCTCCTCTCAGTCGCCTTTTTCGCCCGCCTGGACCGCGCCTCCGCTGGCCCGCGCGATCGCCGCGAGCTTCCGGGAGGGCTCGCGTTCCAGGCTCCGAACGTAGAGCCGCACCGCCCGGCCCTTCCCCTTCTTCAAGCTCAGGAGCTCGCCGAGCCGTTCCAGGCCGGCCTGCGACTCGCCGTCCTGCAAGTCGGAAAACCAGTAGAGCGCGTCGATCTTCCCATCCACGACGAGCATCTCCACCGCCTCGATCACCGAATCCGCCGTGGAGCGCAGCCGGATCTTCCGTTCCTCCTCTCTCCTGCTTCTCCGCCTTTCCTCTCCCTCCTCCTCCGCCGGCTTGTTCCAATGCAGGCCGCATCCCTCCACCTCCACGATCTTCGCCGAGCGGAAGGCGCTGCGCAGCTCCTTCCTCACCCCCGGCAGTTCCTCCTGCATGCTGCCCGACACGTCGAGGACCACGCCGAGGTTCTTCGCCTTGACCGTGATCTTGCCGATCTTCATCGGGGCACCTCCCCCGCCCGTGCCAATCCCGCCGCCGAGGCCGCCGCCGAGCCCGAAGCTGGGACCGATCGCGGCGATGCCGGCCGTGCCGAAGTCGTAGGCGGGAAGGCTCGGCGGCGCCATGGTGAAATCGCTGGCGGCGACCGCCGTTGCCGCCGCCACCACCGGGAGCGAGGGCGCGCCGCCGACCCGGGAGGCCGAAGCCGCGGCGGCGGAGGAGGGCCTGGGCGCGGCCGGGACGGACGCCTCCTCGACCGGAACGACGACCGAGGCCACCGCTATGGCGGGCGGGGGCGGAGGTCTTTCGCTCACCGTCACGAAGAGCAGTCCGAAGAGCGCGATCAGATTCAGGGCGAGCGAGACGAGAAAGGAAACCGCCATCGGCCCCCGCTGCCCCCCTCTCCTAGCCAGGGAGCGGAATGCGATGTCGGGATCGGTTTTCATGGAGGGGGCGGCGGAATGGAAAATCTACGGGAGTTTGATCGACGACGACCTCAATGTGACATGGGAAACCCGTCACGTCGCGGAAAGGATGCCCGTGCGGCCGCCGCCCCAAGCGGTCCGCTCGGGGAGCGGGGAGCGGGGAGCCGGCATCGGCAAGTGCCGGGGGACGGGAACTTGCGACGCAACTGCGCCCTTGTCCAAATCCCCTCTCCGTGTTCTCGTGCCGGCCATGAGGAATTTCTTCCACAACCCCGTCTTGGCAGGCGCCTGCGCGCTCGCCCTCACCACCGGCTTCGTCGGCGCCCAGAACGCGCCCGCGAAGAAACCCGACCCGAACCGCGAGGCCGCGAAGCGCCCGCTGGCCATCCTCGAATCCGCCGAATGGAAGGATCTCTTCAACGGCAAGGACCTCGACGGATGGGAAGGCGACGCGGCGGGCTACGAAGTGAAGGACGGCGTGCTCGTCTGCAAGCCCGGCGGCAAGAATCTCGAAACGGCCAAGGACTACGGCGACTTCGCCCTCTCCTTCGAGTTCAAGATGGAGGAGAGCGCCAACAACGGCATCGGCATCCGCGTCCCCGCCGGCGGCCGCCCCGCCCAGGACGGACTCGAGATCCAGATTCTCGACGACGGCGGCTCGGCCTACGGCGGCGAAGCCATCGTCGCGGGCAAACCGCGCCATCTCACCTGGCTGAAGCCCTGGCAGGTCCACGGCTCGGTCTACGGCCACGTTCCCGCGAAGACCGGCTACCTCAAGCCCGTCGGCGAGTGGAACCAGCAGACCATCGTCGCGATCGACGACCACATCATGGTCATCCTCAACGGCGCCCTCATCGTCGACGCCTTCCTCGAGGAGCGCGCCCCGCTCGAACCCGCTTTCACCGGGCGCCGCAGCCGCACCGGCCGCATCATGCTGGCCGGCCACAGCGACCCGATGGAGTTCCGAAATCTCAAGGTCGCCGACTTCTCCCCCGCGAAGCCCGTGCTGGAGGGCAATCCCGACAACACCCCGCCCGCCGGCTTCACGGCCCTCTTCAACGGCAAGGACCTGACCGGCTGGAAGGGCCTCGCCCACAACAACGCGGTCGAGCGGCGCGCCCTGACCGGCGACGCCCTCAAGGAGGCCCAGGCCAAAGCCGACGAAATCATGAAGGCCCACTGGAGCATCAGAGACGGCGCCCTCGTCTACGACGGCAAGGGGGCGAGCCTCTGCACCGCGAAGGACTACGGCGACTTCGAGCTCTACTGCGATTGGAAGATCCCCCCCGGGGCCGACAGCGGCCTCTATCTGCGCGGCACGCCGCAAGTCCAGATCTGGGACCCCTGGGACCTGCGGAAGAAGGACGGCAGCACGGCCTCCACGCCGGAGGAGATCGTCGAAGTCCTCCGCCACGGTCGCAACCTCGGCTCGGGCGGCCTCTGGAACAACCGCCACACCCGCAACCAGCCCCTCGTCCTCGCCGACAAGCCCATCGGCGAATGGAACACCTTCTTCATCCGCATGGTCGGCAGCCGCGTCAGCATCTGGCTGAACGGCAAGCTGGTCGTGGACCGCACCGAGCTGGAGAACTTCTGGGACAAGACCCGGAAGGAGCCCCTCGCCCGGGCCGACCAGATCGAGCTGCAGCACCACGGCGACGAGCTGACCTTCAAGAATCTCTACATCCGCGAGCTGCCCTGGTGAGGGCAAGCCCGGAACGGCGCGACCCGGGAGGACCTCCGGCCGCCTCCTAAGCGAGCCGCGCCTCTCGTTCACTCTTGAGTTTCCGTCGGCGTCGGGAAGGAGCCCCGCCTCCTCCCGACGCCGACGAGGGGGCAGACCGGCTCCGTTCCGCCGGAAAGCGGCAGCCAGTCCAGCTCCGCCACCGCGGGCAGATTCCCGGCCGGGTGGACGATGGACCGGACCGCGACGAGCCCGCCCGGCCCGAGACGGCTGGCGGCCAACGCGATCAGTTCCTCCCGCTCCCGCTCCGCCATCGTGTCGATGAGGTTGCTGAGCGCGATCAGCGACCATCGCTCCCCGGGATGCTCCCGGAGGAAGGCGGTCATCTCCGCATGGACCAGGCGGAGACGGTCCAGGCGAAGCCTCGTCTGGGACACGGATCCATCCGAATACACCGCCGCCCCGGCCGGACCAAAGCCCAAGCCGAGCTCGGCCGACCAGAGCGCACCTCCGTCGCCGCGCGCCTGGCATCGCACCACTCTCGAGCGAAGCCGCCCGAGCCATCCCGTCGGCAGGCGCGAGCGGAACCCCGCCGCGTAACCCAGGGAAACCCCGACGCGGAGCAGGCCCCAGCCGCCCCAGCCTCGCAAACCTCCCGGCTTCCGGGCAACGAAGCGCAGCAAGGGGCCGAGGAGGCGCGTGCGCCTTTCGACGGTTCCCGTGAAGCAAAGGCCGCGCCGCAGACGCTCGGGACGTCGCCTCCAGTAGTCGCCCGCCGCTCCGGCGAGGGCGGGATGCTCCAGGAGGTCCGCCGCGTTCTCCGTCATCCAATCGAGGCGTCCCGCCCGAAGCGCGGCGAGCTTCGCCTCGACCAAATGGAGCTGGGCGGGATTCGCGTCGAGGGCGACGACCTCCGAGGCTCCCGACGCCAGCAGGGCGAAGGCGGTCTCCCCGCCCGAAGCGACGCAGAGGACCCGACCGCCACCTGCCCTGCGCAGCAAACCCGTCTCGATGGAGGCGTCCTCGTGCTGGAAGCCGAAGATCACGGCGGGATCGCCCGCCCCCAGAAGGCGGCCGCTGCTCCAGATCGTCTCGCCGGCCGCCTTCATCCGTCCCGCCACACGCCCCCCGCCCCGAGGATGGCGAGCGAGAACACGAGGTTCATCAGCACCATCCCCACCGGATCGGGAATCGCCGTCCCGGCGAAGAGGATTCCTCCCGCGTTCATCGCGGCAAGCAGGGCGACTTGCAGCCCAGCGCATTCCTTCCGCCGCCAGCCCGAAAGAAACCAGAGCGCCAGGAGACATTCCGCAGCGCCGATCGCGCCGATCCAGAGCCTCGCCGAGCCGAAGGGAACCGCCGCCTCGACGATCGAGAGATGCCGCTCGTCCACCGCGATGCACTTCAGCCAGCCGCCCTGGTGCAGCCAAACCAGCGCGATGGCGACCCGGAGCCAAAACCAATGCCCTCGTCCCGCCATCTTCATGGAATCCATCCCATCTGCCATCCGAAAAGCATCGCGAACACCGTCACCACTCCGGTCCACACCCCGGTGAACAGGAGGTGAATTCGCGTTTCGAAGGCTTTCCCCCGCCATAGCGACTGCGGAAAGCCGAACCATTGGCGATAGAGTCGGGCGGTCCAGAAGGCCAACAGCATCGCGGCGATCCACCGCCCCAGCGCGCTGCGCTCGACGAAGGCCGGCGCACCAAGTGCCAGGGCGATCCCGAGCAGGACGAGCCCGAGGCAGAGAAAGAAGAGATGGGACCGGAAGACGGCTTCGTTCGGCGGTTCGAGCTGCCGCACGTCCTCGTCCCAGCCAAGAACGCGGCCGATGGGAAGATGGACCAGCGCCAGACCCACCATGCCGACGCCGACGATCCGCAGCAGCAGCGTCAGGAGAGCTTCGTCAATCATCTGAAACGGGAGGATGGCTTTTTGGAACGAGCACGAAGACGGCGAGGAAGCAAGCGAGGCGGAACCGGCCCACGCATTCCAGACCGGCCGCCTCCCAATCCCGCCGCCAAGTCTCTTCCGAATGGAAATGGAGGAAGCCGGGGCCGAAGGCAAGAGCATTCCGGAGATCGCGCAGGTGCTCCAGCAGGACGATGCGACCGCCTTCCGCCACGGCGTCGGCGGCGCGGCGAAACAGAGCGCGGCGCTCCTCGGGGCGACGCCACTCGTGGGCGGACAGGGGAAAGAGGACGAGGTCGAAGGCGCTCCCTTCCGGCCACGGTCCGAGGCCCACCGGAATCGTTCCGGGCAGAGGCGGGCAGATTCGCCGCGCCCTCCGGATCGAGGGCTCGGTCATGCGCTCGGGATCGTGGAAGTCGAAGGTCCGCACGACTCCTTCGGGAAAGCGCTGGCGCAGGGGAAGCGTGACCTCGTCGAAGCCGGCATGGGCCACCGCCCAGGCATCGGACGGGGCGCCGGGCCGGACGCCGGGGCAGCGCTCCAGCCAATCCCAGCGGTAGAGCCCCGAGAGATCGTAGACCCACCACGAGGCGAGGAGCGATCCCACCAGCCACCACGCCGCCAGGCCGACTCCGAACCAGCCGGCGAGAACCAGCACGGAGGGCAGCCGCGCCCCCACCAGCAGGATCGCGGTCGCGGCGAGGGCGAGCAGCGCCCCCGCCATCGCATAGAAGCGAGGATTGAAGCGGACGATGTTCGCGACTCCGGCGAAAGGGCTGCGGACTGCCGAGGGAGGGGCGCTCATCGGTGAGCGAAGCGATTGTCGGGGCGACCGTCGATGTCGTCCCCGATGGGTTCCACGATGGGTTCCACGATGCCCCGGCTCCATTCGTAGGCGACGTCGCGGACGAGGAAGGCGTTGGCGAGACGTCCGGGGCCGATCTCGGCGAAGGGAGGCTCGTCGAAGAAGGAGTTCCTGAAGAGGCTCGCGCGGACCGCCTCGGGACGCCATTCCGCCCGCCGCCCCTCGACGCGGATCATCGAATGCGTCTCCGGCTCGTAGTCGAAGGTGAAGGGCATCGGTCCCGCGAAGCGGCGGGCGGTGCGCAGGTCCGGAAAGACCGAGCCCGCGGGAGGGTCCCCGACGGCACCTGCCTCCGTTTCGGCGACGAGGTGGAGATCGTGCCCTCCGCCCGCCTCGATCTCAAGCCGGCCCGGCGTCTCCTCCGCGCGGATTCGGAGATGCCGGTAGCGGTAGTGCGTGAGGAGCGAGCCCAGCAGGACCATGCGCCACGAATCGGCGCCCCCTCCCAGGATCTTCAAGCCGCGGAGACGGCGGCCTTCGCGGGTGGCGTGGCGGACGAAGAGCCGGTATCCGGCGAGGAGGAAATCGCTGCCGCTCCATTCGGGCCATCCCTTGGGACGCAGGCGGCGAGTCTTCACCAAGGCGAGCGCCACGAAGCCGTGGCCTTCGTAGGTGTCGAGTTCGAGCCCCGGCCCGCAGAGCGGCGCGAGCGCCTCCGCCGGCCAGGACCAGACGAGGGCGAGGGACCAGTCGAAGCGGGCCTCGATGGAGAACCCATGCCGACGGAGAGGATGGAGAACGCGGCCCATCGAAACGAGATTACGACGGATCGCCACCGAGGCGAACGCCGGATCCGCCGCGGAGGCGCTTTTTGGGAAGGCCAGGAGCGCCAGGCCCCTGGCCACCGCTCGTGATCGATCCCTTCACGGGGAAGCTTTCGGAACCACGATCAGACGCCCTCCCTCCACGCGGATGTCCTCGATCTTGTCGAAGGCGGCCTTGAATTCGGGCTTCTTGATCGCCTCCTCGAGGAGGTTCTGCGACTTCATTCCCGACATGAACATCTCGGGGACGGTGGCGCCGTTCACGGAGAGGCTCTCCAGATAAAGGGTCGGCCGCCCCGCCGCCATGCCCACCTTCACGCCGGCTTCGCCGTTCAAGAACTTGCCCTTGAGCTTGTCGCCCAACGGCCCGGCAGGCAGAGGGAGGTCGTCCAGGGGCAGGCTGACCTTGGCGTTCAATTGGTCGCCCACGATGTCGACATTGGCCTTGCCCGCCATCTGGGAGAACTCGGGGTCGTTCCAGAGCGCCAGGTTCAGCTCCTCTCCCGTCAGTTCGAGCCGGACCGGAGTGCCGCCTTCCTCCATCCCGGCCCGGAAGGCCTGGACCTTGGAAAGGGCCACGGCGATCTCCTCGTTCGTCGCCTGCGGGGTCTCGATGGGCACGCTCTCGTAGGCGGTGTATTGCTCGACCTTCGCCTCGAACCATCTCATGCCCGCGATGCCCAGAAAGACCACGATCGCGACGCTGGCGATCACGGCGAGGAGGCAGCCGACTCCGCAGCCCGCCCCGGTGCAGCCGCAGCCCGACTTCCGGGGCGGCGGCTGGAAGGCCGCTTGCGGCTGAGCTTGAGGCTGGTAGTGGGGCTGGGGCGCAGCCGGATGAAGCGGAGGCGGGACGTCGTTCATGTGGAGGGAATCGCCGACTATAGCATCCCGCAGGATAGAACCGAAAGAAAATCCCGCGCCGAGGGCGCAATCCGCATGGCGCCAAATGGAATCAGATGCCTCCGGCAGAACCGGAGCTTTGGGGAGCGGAGCCACCCGAAGCGGCCCGAGACCTCGTTCCTCGGGAGGCCTCGAACGCCCTTCCCGCCCATTCCATCATCCCCCGCGCACCGCCGTGGGGTTCAAGGGTAGCCCCGAGCGGCCCGCTCGGGGAACGAAGGTCGTGAGGACGC
>CAYMMC010000136.1:6998-7652 GCA_964391125.1 uncultured Akkermansia sp. | reverse complement strand
TGCCTTTCGATTCAGTCAGTTACTTTTTTGTCCCGCACCCCCTTTCCGCGGGTGCGAACGGCGCCGCATGCCTCCGCGCCTGGAACGACGCGGCGCCCGTTGCAATTCTCCCCGGCTTCGGCATAGTCAATGCGCACCGAACCCCTGCCTCAGTCCCTCTGGAGACCGCAGTCGAGACCGCAGCCCGCCGCATGAGCTCCCCCGAAAACCCCTGGACGACCCACCGGACCCGCACCGTCTACGACAACCCCTGGCTCCGGGTGGAGGAAAGCGAGATCACCAATCCTTCGGGGAACCCCGGCCTCTACGGAGTCATACGCTTCAAGAACCGCGCCGTCGGCGTCGTCCCCGTCGACGACGAGGGCCACACCTGGCTCGTCGGCCAGCACCGCTATCCCCTCGGCGAATACAGTTGGGAGATCCCTGCCGGCGGCTGCCCCGCGGACGAATCGCTGCTGGAGACCGCCGCGCGGGAGCTGGGCGAGGAGACGGGCTTGGCCGCGGGCCGCTATCGGGTGCTGCTGGACGACGTCGCCCTGTCGAACTCCGTCAGCGACGAGCGCGCCACCCTCTTCGTCGCAACGGACCTGACCCAGGGCCAGGCCTCGCCCGAGGAGACCGAGGACCTGCGCCTGCGCCGCCTGCCCCTGGGCG
>CAYMMC010000136.1:0-6988 GCA_964391125.1 uncultured Akkermansia sp. | reverse complement strand
CCGTCGCCATGGCGAAGCGGGGGGAAATCAACGACGCGATGTCCGTCATGGCGCTGCTCCGGCTGGCACTGGAGGACTGAAGCGCCCCCGACGCGGCGATTCCATCGTGGACGACCGATCAAACGACCCGACGATTTTCGAAATGAAGACTTCCAAAAGCGCCCTCCTCGCCGGCGAACGGTGCGATTCGAAATGGTGCGAAGTTCGGCGCTCTGGCATCCATGGACGCGGCCTTTTCGCGAAGCGCCGCATCCCGCAAGGCACCCCGATCATCCAATATCTGGGCGAGCGGATCGACAAGGAGGAGTCGAACCGACGCGGGTGGGCGCGCATCGCCTACGCGAAGCAGACGGGCGACGCCGCCGTCTACATCTTCACGCTGGACGATCTCCACGACATCGACGGGAACGTTCCGGAGAACGCGGCTCGACTCGTCAACCACAGCTGCGACCCCAACTGCGAGGCCTACATCGAGGACGGAACGATTTGGATCGGCGCGCTGCGCGACATCGCAAAGGACGAGGAGCTCTTCTACAACTACGGCTTCGATCTCGACTCCTGGCAGGACCATCCCTGCCGCTGCGGCGCGGAACGCTGCGTCGGCTACATCGCCGACGAGGCGCATTGGCCGGCATTGAGGAAGCGGATCGCGAGAAAGGCGGCCAGGGCAAAGGCCAAGGCCAAGGCGTCCCGCCCGTAGCTCCGCCAGGCGGCAGGATCTGCGAACCGCCGCGTCCATCGGGCGCGGAGCGGACGTCCTCCGCGACGACCGTCCGAGGCCAATGGCCTCGGCTACATCCCCCATCGGGCGTGGAATGGACGTCCCCCGACGTCCCCTGTGGCCGCGTCCATCGGGCGCGGACCGGACGTCCTCCGCGACGACCGTCCGAGGCCAATGGCCTCGGCTACATCCCCCATCGGGCGTGGAATGGACGTCCCCCGACGTCCCCTGTGGCCGCGTCCATCGGGCGCGGACCGAACGTCCTCGCGACGACCGACCGAAGTCAGTCGAGGAGACCGTCGGGACATTCGACGGACCTTCTCAGGGCAGGCGCAGGCTTTGCCCGACGCGGATGCTGTCGCCCGAGAGCCCGTTGACGCGCTTCAACTCCGAGACGGAGGTGCTGTAGCGGTTCGCCAGCGCGAAGAGCGTGTCGCCGGAGCTGACCTTGTGGTAGCTCGCGGGCGGCGGAGTCGCGGGGGCCGAAGCCGCCGGCGCTCCTCCTCCGCTCGACGGGGCCGAGGCCAAGGTCATCGCCCCGGAGGCGTCGGCGCTGCCGGCGGAATTCCCCGCCCCCGCCAAGGCGGCGGACGCTTCGGCGTAGGTAGGATAGGTGGTCGAGGCGGGCGCCGCGCTCTCCGTCTCGGCGAGCTGCGGCGCAGGGGACGCGCCGGGCGAAGCGGAGCGGTCGCGACCGCTGGCGTTGCTCTTGACCCAGTCCTTGCGGTAGTTGCCCTGTTCGTCGAAGGGATAGTTCTTGCGGTCCATCCCATGACCCGTCGGCGTCTTCAGCTTCGCGGGATCGTAGCTGACGTCCTTGTAGGTCTTGGAGGCCGAGGTCTTGCACTGGGTGAAGAGCAAGGGGGCGATCACCCCTGCGGCAAGGAGGGCGGCGACACGGAACAGCTTGGGCGAGTTCATGGCGGAGAATTCAACTTTGGAACGGTCCACGGGGAAACTCCGTAGAGACAGATGGTTTCAAATTATCAAATTTTTTTGAAAAATAAAGAGAACTTAATAAACAAATCGCCGTTCGCTCCCTCCGTCCCCCTGCCCTTCCCCGCTCCGCTCAGCCCAGGCGCTTCCACGGCAGCCCCTCCAGCAGGTCGTTGAAGCCCAGACCCGTGCCGCCCGGCGGGAGCAGGCGCGGGCCATCGCAGCGAAGCCGCTCGAAGAAGGGGTCTGACTCGAAGCAGCGGTGGGTGAGGAGTCCGCAGGGGAGCAGCCTGTCGTTCGCGCCTTCCCGCGAGACGATCGAGGCGAAGGCCGCGGCCCAAAGCTGTCCGATGGCGTGGTCCATGTTGGAGGTGATGTAGTAGTGCGTCTCCCGGTTGCAGGCGTATCCGTAGCGGGCCGGCTTGTAGACCAGCACGTCCCCGAGCCGCAGCCGGCTCGTGTGGTCCCGGTCCACCGCGATGGGGACTCCCGCCTCGCGCAAGTCCATCCAGCCCTCCTCCGACCATGCCTCGGGATCCTCGACCACCTCGATGGCGCGGCGTCGCTTCTCGCCGAGGTCCCTCCAGAATTCGAGGAAAGCGCCGCGCTTCAGGCTCTCGTTGAAATCGAGCCGGATTCTCAGCCCCGCCCCCGACCAGGCATCGACGAGGGCGACGACCCGCCTCAGGTCCGGAGTCCCCTTGATCTTGGCGAGGGAAAAGCCCTCGGAACGGGCGAAGTCCGGATCGTCTCCGTCGCGCACCAGCCAATGGCTTTCCGGGACGGGGCAGTGGAACAGCGACCTCCCCAAGCGCCTCGCCTCCCCGTCGATTCTCGCGCATTCCAGCGCGCCGACGACCAAAGGCGTATAGGAGGCCTCCCCATCGGCCAGCGCCCGGAGCTGCTCGTCGAGCGGCGCGTCGCCCAGCTCCGGCCAAGGGTGGATGCATCCGAAGCCGTCGCCCGCCCGGATCAGCGCCCCCTCGTGCTCGGTCCGGGCGCTCGCCGCGTTGAGGCCCTTCGCCGAACGCAGAGCGTAGCGCCAGTAGTGGACGGCCTTCATGCGGCGAGTTCGCGCAAGGTCGCCGCCACTGCGAACAGGAGCAACTGAAGCGCCCCGAGGGCGAGGATGCGGTTGTAGACCGGACCGGGGCGGAAGCGGAAGACGCAGAAGGCGATGATCGCCCCGATCGGAGCGGGCAGCAGTCCGGCGACGAGGCCCGCGAGCGAGCCGGAGCCCGACAGGTTCCACAGCACGACCGGGACGAGGCAGAAGAGCAGGATCTCGATCCGGGCGAAGCCCTCGCCGAAGCGCACCGCGAGGGTCCGCTTGCCCGAGCCGCGGTCCTCCTCGACGTCGCGCAGGTTGTTCACCGCGATGAGCACGCTCGAATACAGTCCGCACTGGAGTCCGAGCCGCAGCGTCTCCGCGCCGCCCCACTCCCCGGTCTGCACGAAATGCGATCCCGACACCGCCACGAATCCGAAGAAGAGGATCACGAAGCCCTCCCCCATCCCCCGGTAGGCGAGCGGGAAGGGACCGCCGGTGTAGCCGTAGGCGAAGAAGAGCGAGACCAGCCCGATCGCGACCACGGGCCAGCCCCGCGCCGCGACCATGGGGATGGCGATCAGGGCCGCGGCGAGGCAGAAGCCCAGCGCCCCGACCAGCACCGTCCCGGGCTTCAGCATCCCCGACGCCGTGACCCGCCGGGGGCCGAGCCGCCTCTCCGTGTCGGCGCCCTTGGAGTGGTCGATGGCGTCGTTGAACAGATTCGTCGCGACCTGGATGCAGAGGCAGCTCAGCAACGTGCACCAGAACAGCGGCCAGGACCCGGTGAAGCGGTCGCCGTCCACCAGCGCCGGCATGGCCCCTGCCCACACCGGAACCAACGCGGCGGGCAGCGTCTTGGGGCGGGCGGCGATCAGCCAGGGAAGGACGCTCGTCATACTACGGAATCGGACGGAAGGCCTCGCCATGGGGAGCGGGATGCCATCGGACGGAGCGCCTCCCGAGGGAAGCCGGCGGTTCCGCGATGGATGTCTCGGAGTCGGGAACGGAGATCCAGTTCATGCCTCGGGGAGACTGTTGCCGGAGACGGTCCGCGTCAACGATGTTCTCGGAGAGGAATACGGTCCGGGCCGTGCGCCGCGCGGCCTCATCCCGTCAGCTTCAGTTCGCGCTGCTCCTCGATCTTGGCGAAGGCGAGGATCGCCTCGCTGTCCCCGACGTCGGCGACCTGGACGCCCTCGCGGACGAGCCCCTCGCAGATCTCTTCGGCGGCGGCCCGTTCGTCGCCGCCCTCGGGCATCTTCACGACGAAGAGAAATTCCTCGGGCAGGCAGCCGACGCGCTTGAGGCGCGCCACCTTGGCGATCCACTCGTCGCCGTAGGTGTAGATCGGCGTGGGGGTGCTGCGGGCGAGGTTGAGGGGCTTGATCGCCTTCTCCGGCGTCTCCGCCCCGCGCGGGGTGAAGGCGAGGGGGATGCCGACGTGGTAGGCGTCGGTGCCGACCCAGGGGGCCTCGCGGTAGAGGCGTCCGAGGCGCTGCGTCTGCAGCAGCCGGCGGATGTCCCGGGTCAGTTGCTTCTCCTCGTAGTCCGCCTGGGTGAGGTGGCGGTGCTCCACGTAGCGCTCGTATAGCGCGGCGACGGCGGCGTCCATGTCCTCGCAGAGACGCGTGCCGCGGGCCGCGTAGAAAAAGGAGGAGCCCGAGGGCGCGGCCAGCCTGGCGAAGAGGTCATCCTCCCCTCCGACGAGGAAGTCGCCCTGGGCGGGATGGCTCCTCGCGACCTGGCGGAGGTCGTCGGTCCAGTGGTTCGTCTCGATGGCGAGGGCGGAGAGCTCGCCCTCGAGCCGCTTCAGCCCGGCCCGGTAGAGGCCCAGGTCGAACTGGGGGAAGCAGATCGAAATGCGGCGGGTGCGCCGCGGGGGGACGAGCCGGTAGGCGAGGTAGCGGCTCCGCGCCTCGACGGCGACGATGCCCACGTTGACGTACTCGCCCAACTCCGGATAGGGCCGGAAGCCGATCGCGGCATAGTTGATGATCAGATTCATGACGGCGGGGCGGGCTTCACCCGGCGAGCAGTCCGTCCGCGGGCAGCTTCGGCTTGATGAGGCTGGCCTCGACGTCCTGGCGGGTGTAGGTGAGCAAGTTCTTCCTCCTCGGGCCCCGGCGCCATTCCTCGGGCATTTCGTCCCAGAGCTTCGTGAGGTGGTAGATGGAGGATTCGAAGCGTCTGCGCCATTTGGCGAGAAAGGGCCTCTCCAGAAAGGGGAGCGCGTCGCGGAAGGCGTGGCCCCGCCGGAAGGCGACGGGGTCGAACTCCGGGTCGAGGCAGCGGTCGTGGTCGATGAGGAGGACCTGCTGCAGGACGGGGTCCCAGAGGAGGTTGGGGTCGCCCCCGACGCGGTCGAGGCGGCGGTCGGGGTTGCGCGTCCACCAGTCGAAGCAGAGGCAGCGCAGCTTCGTCTCCTCGTCGACGGCGCGGAGATGGCCGGAACGAACCTCCTCGGCGAAAGGCACCCGCAGGGAGCCGAAGGCGAGCCCGGGGGTGAGCGAGCCGGCCCCCTCGAGGGCGCTGTGGGAGAGCAGCGCGGGAGGCAGGTCGAGCAGGCGCACCGGCGGCACCGGCAGTCCGCATTCCTCGGCAAGGCGGCTCATCAGATAGTCCATGGCGAGCCGGTCGCGGGACACGTTGTCGCGCTTGAGGAAGTAGAAGTGCCCGTCCGCCGCCTCCGCGAGCCAGGGGCGGCTCTCTCCGGTCGGGGCGCGACCGCAGAGCGCGACCACGGGCAGGGGCGCCGCCTTGCTTCGCTTCGATTTCGATAGAGGGCGTTTGGCCATGTCGGGGGAGACGGGTGGCATCCTAGCCGGGGGGCGAGCTACCGGGCAACCGAAAATTTCTCGTCCCGGGCCCCTCCTCGGACGGTCGCGTCAGGGCTGCGCCACCGGCCGGGGCATGTCCTCGCGGATCTGGACGGCGTAGCAGTGCCAGTCCGTGCCCGGTCCCGACTTGATCCACTCGCTCGAGGCCCTCGACTGGGTCGAGATGGACTTTCCGTTCCACATCGCCGCCATGTCCGCGTCGGCGATGCCGTTCTCCGGACGCAGCTCGATTGCGGCCAGGCGTTCGCCGTCGAGGTCCAGGTCCTTGTCCGGCAGGTTCGAGCCGAGATAGCGGTAGTCGCCGAGCGCCACCGGAACCGCGATGTCCCCATCCTCGCTCTCGAGACACAGGATCAGCGAGCGGTAGACGACCGTGGAGCGCATCTTCACCGCGAGAACGCCGCCGGACCGGAACTCGACGACCTCGCTCGTGCCGTCGACGTACTTGTTCCGTTCCCTCGACACGTTCCGAAAGGGAAGCTTCGCCCCGTTGTAGCGGAGCTCGATCTCGCCCTTGGCCACGACGTGAACCCGGCCCCGGAAGGCGCCGGAGCCCGAGGCGTCCTGCCCCTCCTCCATCAAACGGGGATCCTCATCGAGGGCGGCGCGGGCGTTGCGGGCGGCGATGGCCGCCTCCAGGTTCCCCAGCCTGGTCTGCTCCTGCTCCAGCGAGGCGAGCGCCGCCTGGTAGCTCCTGGCCAGATCGTCGCGGCTCCGCCTCCCCAATCCGCGCAAGCGCTGGCGCTCCGCCAGATACTTCGTCCGCATCCCGGCGACGGCGGCGTGCTCCGTCTTCCTCTTCGCGAAATCGGCGGCGTTGTATCCGCCGCCGTCGCCGAATCCATCGATCTCCGTCTTGACCTGCAAAGCGGCGTCGAGCTTGCCTGCGGAGGTTTCCGAGGAGAGAAGGCGATGCAGCGCGTCGACGTAGGCGCCGTTCAGCTTGGCGATCGGTTCGTTGATCTCCGCAAAGGCCGCTTCGAAGCGCGCCTCCAGGTCCACAAGGGCCTGGAACGCCGACACCTCCTGGGAGCGGAGCGAGGACGCGGTCCACAGCACGCCGCAGAGAACGAGAACGGAGGAGAATCGACCGGCGGAAGGGGGGGATCTCCGAATCATGGGCGCATTCTGCCGAAAAACGGAAATCCGGTCAATGGCAAAGGGACGAATCCGGCATCGCGCCGCGACCGTCCCAGCCCCCTCCCGCTGGCCGAAAGTCGCGTCCGCCCCTCCGAGGCGCCTTGCGGCTCGCCGCGTTTGACGGAGGCGCGGGTCGGGGAAGAGGCCTCCGGCCCGCCGCCCGGCCGCCGAAGCCCAGGCGACCGTGTCAGGAAGCCCAGGCGACCGTGTCAGGCAACATTTCGTGACAGAACTGTGGCCCGTCACCGATAACCGTCAAGAATTGTTGCCTGACCCCCGGCGGACCCCCGGCGCAGGGAAAGG
>CAYMMC010000135.1:0-7664 GCA_964391125.1 uncultured Akkermansia sp. | reverse complement strand
ACCCGCTCAACGCCGCCTTCGGAGGCAAGGGCTTCTGGCACAAGGACGAGATCTACTGGTACAAGCCCGAGAGCTTCCAGGGCCGCGAGAGGCTGCGCGTCCTCCTCAGCCTCGACCTGGCCACGGCCGAGACCCGCAAGCCCATCGAGAACGAGAAGGAGACCCCCAAGCTCCTCGGCAAAGCCCCCGCCGAGGTCGACGTGCCCGTCTCCTGGTGCCGCGAAGTCGGCGAGGGGCGCCTCTTCTTCACCAACCTCGGCCACAACGACCTCACCTTCGCGAACAAAACGGCCCTCCAGCACATCCTCGACGGCATCCAATACGCCCTCAAGGACCTCGACGCCGACGCGACGCCTTCGGCGCAGGTGGAGGTCGATGTCGTGGCGGCGCCGGAGCAGCCGTGACTCGCACCCCTGTCAGATCGTCGAAGCAACCCTCTCGGGCAAACGAGGAATCACCTTGAGCCGAGGCAGCGCCTAGCCTATCCTTCCGAAATGGTGACCGTCGAAGACATCCGGGAATTGCCTGTCGGGGAAAAGCTCCGGATACTGGAGTGGCTTTGGACGGATTTGACGTCCTGGGACGAAGCGGTCGCATCGCCCCCTTGGCATGAGGAAGCTCTTCGCGAGACATCGCGTCGGGTCACCTCCGGAGAGGAAAGCCCCATCGACTGGTCGGACGCCAAGGCTTCGCTTCGTGCCGAACGGTGATGACGATCAAAGTCCTGCCAGCGGCGCTTGATGATATCAGGGAAGGTAGGCGCTTCTACGAAGCACGGCAGGAAGGCCTCGGTGACGAGTTTCAGGAGGCCCTCTTTTCCGACATCGATTCACTCGTCCGGCAGCCCGGCGTCCATCGTGCCGCTTTCGGGTTTCACCGGGCTCTGTCGAGACGGTTTCCGTTTGCCATCTACTACCGGTTGGAGGGTTCCGAGACGATACTCGTTTGGCGCGTTCTCGATCTGAGACAGTCTCCCGACTCGATCAAGAAGAAACTGGTTTAATCCGACCATGCTCCAAGACTACCTCCATTTCGCCGAGACGACCGCCCGCGAGGCCGGCGCGCTGACGCTGAAGTATTTCCTCACCGACGCGGCGCGCCCCGAGTTCAAGGCCGACGACACGCCCGTGACCGTGGCCGACCGCGAGGCCGAGGGGCTCATCCGCCGGCGCATCGGCGAGGCCTGGCCCGGACACGAGATCGTGGGCGAGGAGTTCGGCGCGTCGAGCGAGGGCTCGGTCGCCCCCTCGGAGTGCCGCTGGATCATCGACCCTATCGACGGCACGAAGTCCTTCACCCACGGCGTTCCGCTCTACGGCGTCCTCCTCGCGCTCGAGATCGCGGGGAAAGTCGAGGTCGGCTGCGCCCACTTCCCCGCCTTGAACGAAACGATCGTCGCCGCGACCGGCTGCGGGGCCTGGTGGAACGGCAAGCCCGCCCGCGTCTCCGAGGTCTCGGAGTTGAACCGGGCGGTCTGCTCGCACATCGACACGGCCTATTTCGGGAGGAACGGCAAGGGCGAACCGTGGGGCCGCCTGCAGAAGGCCGTCTACTACAACGCCGGCTGGTGCGACGCCTACGGCTATCTCCTCGTCGCGACGGGGCGGGCCGAGATCATGATCGATCCGGTGATGGAGGTGTGGGACTGCGGTCCCTTTCCGCCCATTTTGAAGGAGGCGGGAGGATACTTCGGCGACTGGTCCGGCAACGAGGGCCGCATCGACGGCGGCGAGGCGCTGGCGACGAACGCGGCGCTGCGCGACGAAGTGGTGGCCATCCTTCAACATTCGCCCGATTGATTCCCCGATGAGTTCCGTTCCGATGATCGCCCTCCGCCTTCCCATCGTCCTGATTGCCGCCCTGTTGCCGATCGGCGCCGCGTCCTCCGCTCCGGCGGAGAAAGGCGACGGCGAGGGAGTGCGCACCCATCCCATCGGGCGCGACGCCGCAGGAAATCCCCTCCTCGCCTGGTCGAAGCGAGCCGCGACCGGACCGGCGGCGCGCATCGTCCGCTTGGGGACCTCGCCCGACGATCCCAAGTTTGCCGCGCTGGCCGGGGAGACCGAATGGCACGGCCTGCTCGCTCCGCTCGACACGGCGGCTTTTCCCCCGAAGGGCAAGGCCTTCGCCGACGATCCGGTCTCCCACGCCATCTGGCGTTGGATCGGCCTGACCGCGCCCGATGCCGTCCACGTGCCCGACACGCCCGAGGGACGCGCCCTCGGCGAGGCCCTGCAGAGCCACCCGCCCGCCGGCGTCGGCATGGTCGAGGTCCATCTGGAGCGAACCGGCGCCGACGGCGTCCGGGAATCCGTCGCCCTCCCCATGGCCGAAACCGGCCTGCCCCTCGCCAAGGACGAGATGCGCGCCCGCGTCGAGAGGACGCCGGAGGAGGTGGTCGCGGCGCTCGCCAAGCACTACGGCGACCGCTACGGCGGCTCCTACATCGACGCGCTCGCCGTGATCGCCCGGATCGAGGGCGGACTGGACCACCGCGCCGCGGAGCTGGGCAAGGCCCATCTCGAAAAGCGCCCCGAGCTGCCCAAGGGCGGCGGCGACATCGCCGGAACGCTTCTCTACGCCAAGCTCGGCGAAGCTTGGGCCAAGGCGCGCGTCCTCGCCGTCGCCGACATGGCCTTCGACTCCGAAGGCAAGCCCCTCGAAGCCATGCCGACGCACAACGAGATGAGCGACGCCGTCTTCATGGGCAGCCCCGTGCTCGCCGAGGCCGGCCGGATCTCGGGGGAGACGCGCTACTTCGACCAGGCCCTGCGGAACTACCGCTTCATCGCCGGGCTCTGCCGCCGCCCCGACGGCATCTACCGGCATTCCCCCCTCGACGAGGGCGCCTGGGGACGGGGCAACGGCTTTCCCGCCCTCGGTCTCGCCCTGACCTTGCAGGCCTTCCCCGAAGCCCACGAGGGCCATGCCGAAATGAGGGAGGCCCTCGTCGCCCACCTCGCCGCCCTCGCCCCGCACCAGGACGGCGAGGGGATGTGGCATCAGATCGTCGACCGTCCCGACAGCTACGCCGAGCTGACCGGCACCTGCATGATCGCCTACGCCGTCGCCGTCGCGCTCGACGAGGCTTGGCTCGACGAGGCCGAATGGCGTCCCCGCCTCGAAGCCGCCTGGGAGGGGGTGAAGCGGCGAGTCTCCAGCGACGGCCGGACCTTCGTCAACGTCTGCACCGGCACCGGGAAGCAGAAATCGCTCGAGGACTACTACCTGAGGGAAGCCATCCTCGGTCCCGACGGACGCGGCGCCGCCATGGTCATGCTCCTGGCGACGAGGCTGCCGGCCGGACGGACGCAGTGAAAGCCAACGAAACGCCATCATGTCGAGACTCGTCCAAGAGCGGCGCCCGGTCTCCGGCCTGCGGAGACCGGTGCGCCTCCTCCCGCTTGCCCTGCTGGGCGCCTGCGCCCTCCTTTTCTCGTCCGCCGTTGCCGACGTCTCCGAAAACTTCCGTCGCGAGAATCTCGTCGTCTGGTGCGTCGCCCCTTTCGACGCGAAGAATCGGCCGCCGCACGAGCGGACCGGGATGCTGGAGCGCCTCGGAATCCGGCGGGTCGCCTACGACTGGCGCGAGGAGCACGTGTCCGAATTCGAAAGCGAATTCCTGGCCTATCGCGATCGCGGAATCGAGCTGGCGGCCTTTTGGCGCGGGCATCCCGAGACGGAGGCGGTCTTTGCGCGGCTCGGCCTGAAGCCGCAGATCTGGGTGCCTCTGCAGAGCGGCAAGGGACTCTCGAACAAGGAGAAGATCGGCGACGCCGCCAAGGCGCTGGTCCCGCTGGCCGAGCGCACCGCCGCCCGGGGGCTTGCCCTGGGCCTCTGCAACCAGGGGGGCTGGGGCGGCTTGCCGGACAATCTCGTGGAAGTCTGCGAGGCCTTGCAGGACCAGGGCTTCGGGCACGTCGGAATCGTCTACAACTTTCATCACGCCCATCCCCGCATCGCGTCCTTCGCCGACGACCTGAAGCGGATGATGCCCCGTCTCCTCTGCGTCTCGCTGAACGGCATGGCCGATCCGGCGAAGGTCGACGTTTCGAAGAAGGAGCACCGCATCAAGCCCCTCGGCGGCGGCGAGCACGAGGCGGAGATGATCGCCGAGCTTCTCGCCCAGGGCTACACGGGCGCCGTCGCCATCCTCGGCCACGTCTCGAACCGGGGCACCGAGGAAGCGCTGAGGGAGAACCTCGAGGGATTGGAGAAGATCCTGGCCGGACTGCCGGCGAAGCCGTCGGCGCCCTAGGCGATGCCCTGGTGGAGGCGGGCGTGGAAGGGTGCGCTCGCGCTCCGGGCGCTTATTCCCGGGTGATGAATTCGTCCGTGTTCATCAGCGCCCGGGCCACGACCGTCCAGGCGGCGGCGGTGGCGGCGTCGAAGCCGACGGGAAGATCCTTCGGAGCGACGGAGGCGGCGGCCCCGGGATCGCGGTGGAAGGACGCGAGCTGGGTCTCGCGGAAGGAGTCCACGGCCCGCACCTCGGTCTCCGAGGGCGGGCGCGAGTAGCAGAGGAGGAAGGCCCGCTCCAGCCGGCCGCGGTCGTCGGAGGCCTCCCTCAGGAGCCGCGCCCCCAGTCCCTGCGCCAGCTCGAAGAGGGCCTCGTCGTTGGCGAGCGCGAGCGACTGGAGCGGCGTGTTGGAGCGCACCCTGGCGGTGCAGACGCTCTGGAAGTCGGGCGAGTCGAAGGTGGTCAGCAGCGGATAGGGGGCGCTGCGGTAGAAGTGGATGTAGAGCCCGCGCCGGAAGCGGTCGGGACCGCTCGCGACGTTCCAGCTTTTCTTGGTCTGGGTGAAGGCGAAGACTCCCTCGGGCTGGGGCGGGCGCACGCCGGGGCCGCCGATCTTCGGATGAAGCAGGCCGCTGGCGGAGAGGGCGGCGTCGCGAACGATCTCGGCTTCGACGCGGAGGCGGCTCTGCCGGGCGAGGAGCTTGTTGAGCGGATCGCGGTCGGCGAGCTCGGGCCGGGCGCGGGAGGACTGGCGGTAGGTCGCGGAGGTGACGATCAGCTTGTGGAGGTGCTTCATGGACCAGCCGCTCTCGACGAAATGCCGTGCGAGCCAGTCGAGCAGGGCGGGATGGGTGGGATAGGCCCCCTGGGTGCCGAAATCGTTCTCGGTCTCGACGAGGCCCTTGCCGAAGTAGTGCATCCAGACGCGGTTGACGACGACGCGGGGGACGAGGGGATGGTCGGCGCGCACCAGCCAATGGGCGAGGTCGAGGCGGTCGGGCCGGACCTTCTCCGCCGCGTCGCCGGGCAGCGGCGGGAGTACGGCGGGCACGCCGGGGCGCAGGGGGCCGGTCTCGAGGTCGTGGTCGAGAAAGCTGCCGCGCAGGTGGACGAAGGTCTCGCGGGGTTCGGCCAGGTCGCGCATGACCATGGTCTTCGCCGGCAGGCCGAGCCCGAGGGCGCGGAGGGCCTTCTCGGCGGCCTTCCTCTCCTCGTCGACCTTGGCGAATTCGGCGGAGAGGAGCCGTTTCTGTCCGTTGTCGCGCTGCCCGGGATCGGCGCGGAGGGCGGCGAGGAGCGGGCTCTGCGGCGCATCGGGGGCGGCCTTGTCCAGCTCGGCGCTTTCCCAGGCGGCCTGGCGCTTCGCGGCGGAGGCGACGGCGTCGGCGAGGCGTTTCTGGGCCTGCTCGACGGCGGCGAGCTTGGCGGAGTCGGAGGGGTCGAGGAACAGTTCGCCCTCGCTGACCTCGACGGTGGCGCCGACGTTGTTCATGTCGGTGCCGTGGTTGAAGAAGGCGAAGAGCTCGAAGTATTCGCGGTGCGAGATGGGATCGTATTTGTGGGTGTGGCACTGGGCGCAGGAGAGGGTGAGCCCGAGCCAGACCGCGCCGGTGGTGTTGACGCGGTCGACGACCTCCTCGTTGCGGAACTGCTCGGCGTCGGTGCCGCCCTCCTGGTTGATGAGGGTGTTGCGGTGGAAGCCCGTGGCGACGAGCTGGCCCTTCGTCGGATTCGGGAGGAGGTCGCCGGCGATCTGCTCGATGGTGAAGCGGTCGAAGGGCAGGTCCTCGTTGATCGCGCGGAGGACCCAGTCGCGGTAGGGCCACATGCTGCGGTCGCCGTCGATGCTGTAGCCGTTCGAGTCGGCGTAGCGGGCCTGGTCGAGCCAGTGGCGGCCCCAGCGCTCGCCGTAGTGGGGCGAGGCGAGGAGCTCGTCGGCGAGGGCGGCCACGGCGGCGACGGGGTGCTCCCGATGTTCGGCCCGGAAGCGCTCGACCCTCTCGGGCGCGGGGAGCAATCCGGTCAGGTCGAGGTGGAGGCGGCGCGCCAGGGTCGCGGCATCGGCTTCGGGCGCGGGGGCGATGCCCCGCGCCTCGAGTTCGGCGAGGACGAAGCGATCGATGGGATGCGCGACCCCGCCGGCCACCGGGGGCGGCTCCGGTGCGCCGACCGCTTCGAAGGCCCAATGCCCTTGGTACTCGGCGCCTTCGGCGATCCAGCGGCGCAGCAATTCCGCTTCGGCGGCGGTGACGGGCTTCTTCGACTTGGGTGGCGGCATGACCTCGTCGGGATCGTCGCTGAGAATGCGGACGAGGGCCTCGCTGAGCTCCGGCTGGCCGGGGACGATCGCCTCCGCGCCCAGCGCCGAATCGCGCTGGTCGAGACGCAGGCCGCCTTCGAGCGTCTTCTCGTCGGGACCGTGGCATTGGAAGCACTTGTCCGAGAGGATGGGGCGGATGTCCTGGTTGAAGTCGAGCTTCTCCTCCTCCGCCGCGAGCAGGACGGGAGGCAGGAGCGCCGCGAGGGCGATGGCGCGAAGACGGGACATCACGGGCTAGCGTATCGGTTTTGCCCGAGTTCCCCAAGGGCCGTGTCTGCGCCGGGGCAGTCTTTCGACCCGGGACGCGAAAGTGGCATTCCCACGGAACGGGCATTCCGCATCCACGGCGCGAGGAGGGCCACTTGTCTCGGGCCGCGCCATCCGCTAGACTTCCTCCGTGCCTCCGTCGTCCCTCCGAGAGCGAAGCTTCTCCCGCCCTGCCGTCGCGGCGGCGGTCGGAGCGGCGTGCCTGCTCTCCTCCGGCGGCGGCTTGACCGAGGATGAGCGGCCTTCTCCCGGGGTCGGCAGCGAGCGGGCCCGGGCGACGGTGGAGACGCCGCCGCCGGCGAAATGGGACAAGGAGCGGCAGATCCGAGTGAAGGGGGGCGACCCCTACACCCGGACCCGGTTCCGGGTCTTCGCGGAATCGCTGCGCGAAGACGTGCGCCGGCTGCTGTTTCCCCATCGCATCGGGGATCCGCTGCGGGCCGACGAGAACTGGAGCATTCCGATACAGATGACGCTGTGGGGGACCTTCCGGGACGTCCACCTGGGACCGGACGTGATGAAAGTGGTGGACCTGCCGGCGGACCATCGCTTCGTCATCCGCATCGAGGTGAAGCTGCACGACCGCTTCGACGAGGACGAGTTTCAGTTGGAGCTCGTCCGCGCCATCCTGTTGGAGCAGATCCTCGCGCCCCATGCGGCCAATCCCGGCGGATTCCCACTCGAGCGGGTGGCGCCGCCGGAATGGATCGCGCAGGGGCTCGACCAAATGGTGCGGCACCGCCGGGGAGGACGTCCCAGCGCCTCCTACCGAGGATTTCTGGAAAGCGGGCAACTGCTGAAGCCGCTCGAGCTGCTCGCGGTGGAGGATGCCGAGGC
>CAYMMC010000134.1:6635-7683 GCA_964391125.1 uncultured Akkermansia sp. | reverse complement strand
CGACGCCATCCACGCGGTGGTGGATTTGTTCGACGGACAGCCGGGGGACGCCGAGCGATTCGTCGCCGCTTTGCGCGGCTCGCAGATCACCGGGGAGATGGAGCTGGACACGGCCCAGGAGGTCGGAGCCATCGGCAACCGGCTGCTGCTGGACGACGGCACGATTCTGTCGAACCTGCAAACCGTGCAGGATCGCAACGGGCTGGAGGTGGGCGAGGCGCTCGCCGACGGCAAACTGGACTTCGACATCGAGATGGAGACCGGCACGGGAAAGACCTACGTCTATCTGCGCACGATCTTCGAGCTGTCCGAGCGATACGGTTTCACCAAGTTCATCATCCTCGTGCCCAGCGTCGCCATCCGCGAGGGCGTGAACACCAGCATCCGCCTGATGCGAGGGCATTTCCGCCACCTGTATCCGGCGCAGCCTTTCGACGCCGGAGTCTACAGCGGCGATCGCGCCGAGGAGGTGCAGGCCTTCGCCACCGCGACCCAGGTGCAGATCCTCGTGATGACCATCGACGCGATCCGCGGCGACAAAAACACCCGCATCATCCACCAGCATCGCGACAAGCTGAACGGACTGCGCCCGATCGACTACCTGAAGGCGACACACCCGGTGGTCATCATGGACGAGCCGCAGAACATGGAATCGGCGCTGGCGCAATCGGCGGTGGGCGAACTCGATCCCGCCTTCACCCTGCGCTATTCGGCCACGCACCGGCAGCAGCGCAATCTGGTCTATCGGCTCGATCCAGTGGACGCGCACGATCTGGGCTTGGTGAAGCAAATCGTGGTGGCCGAGGTGGCGCAGCAGGGGGCGGATGCCGCGCCCTACATCAAGCTGCTGGGCGTGAAAAGCGCGCCGAAATGGACAGCCAAACTGGAACTGGTTTGCCGCAAGGCGGACGGCTCCATGGAACGCAAGGCCAAGAACGTGCCGCCGCATCGGGACTTGTCCGCCGTGACGGACAATCCCGCCTACGAGGGCTGGCGCATCAACGAAATGCGCCTCGCCGACGGAGGCGAACCGGCCTGCGTGGAACTC
>CAYMMC010000134.1:0-6625 GCA_964391125.1 uncultured Akkermansia sp. | reverse complement strand
CCCCCATCACGGCTGGCTGCATGAAGGCGACAGCATCGGCGGCGCGACGGACGCGATCTACAAGGAGATGATCCGCGAAACGGTGCGCGAGCATCTGCGCAAGGAAGCGATGCTGCGGGCGCGGAACATCAAGGTGCTGAGCCTGTTTTTCGTGGACAAGGTGGCGGGCTTTCTCGGCGACGGGGCGAACAACGAGGACGCGAACGGCGATTTCGTGCGATGGTTCGATGAAGTCTTCCAAGAGGAGCGCCAGCGCGACCAGCGTTACGCGGAACTGCTGCCGCAGGAGCCGCGCGAGCTGCGGCGGGCCTATTTCTCGCAGTTGAAGAAAAAGGGCGGCAAGGTGGAGTTCAAGGACTCCAGCGGCACGACCAAGGCCGACGACGACGCCTACGAACTGATCATGCAGGACAAGGAGCGACTGCTGGACGCGGACGAGCCGGTGCGCTTCCTCTTCAGCCACTCCGCGCTGCGCGAGGGCTGGGACAATCCGAACGTGTTCCAGATCTGCACCCTGCGCGAGATGGGCACGGAAACGGAGCGGCGGCAGACGCTGGGGCGCGGCCTGCGCCTGCCGGTGGCGAAGACGGAACAGGGCTACGCGCGCGTGGCCGACCGCGGCATCGCCACGCTGACGGTGGTCGCCAATGAGAGCTACACAAGCTTCGCGCAAAATCTGCAGAGCGAATACCAGAAGGCGGGCGTGGCCATCGGCCTGGTGCGGCGCAACGAGTTCGCCAAGCTGACCAAACTGGACGCGGACGGCAGGGCGACGGACGAGCTGCTCGGCTTCAAGGATTCGCTGGCGATCTTCCAGCATCTGGAAAGCGCGGGATTCACCCGGGAGGGCAAGGTGGACACCTCGAAGTTCCAGCCGGAGACGGAGGGCTTTTCCCTGCATCTGCCGGAAGCCTTCCGGCCCTACGAAGCGCAGATCATCGAATTGCTCGGCAAAACGAGCATCGGGGAATACGTCAGACCCAAGTCCAAGCGCCGGTCGCGCCAGCTCAACAAGGCGCTCTACGCCACGCCGGAGTTCGAGCAATTCTGGAACACCATCAGCCAGAAGACGACCTACCGCGTGCAGGTGGAGCGCGAGGCTCTCGTCGACAGGGTGGTGGCGTCGATGAAACAGGCCCCGCCTATCGCGCCGCTGCGCATCGAGATCAAGCAGGCCAGAGTCACTGTGCAGCGCGGCGGCACGCAAGGCAGCGAAACCCGATCCCCGCGCATCGCCGAACTGAAGGGCAGCTACGAGCTGCCGGACATCGTCGGCGACTTGCAGCAGGCCACCTCGCTGACGCGCCGGACGCTGGTGGACATCCTCGTCGGCAGCGGCCGGCTGGGCGAGTTCATCGGCAACCCGAACGATTTCATCGTCATGGCCCGGCGCTGCGCGCTGGGGGAATTGGCGAAGCTGCTGATCGAGGGAATCCAATACGAGAAGATCGACGGCTCGCTCTACGAACTGCGCGAGCTGCAAGCCGACGGCCGGGAGGAGAAGGAACGCTTTCTCGACCAGATGTACCGGGTGAAAAACCAGCAGAAAACCGACTTCGACCACGTGGTGTATGATTCGACGGTGGAGCGGCAGTTCGCCGAACTGCTGGACAGCCGCGAGGACGTCAAGCTCTTCATGAAACTGCCCGCCCGCTTCAAAGTGCCGACGCCGGTGGGCGACTACAACCCGGACTGGGCGATCATCAAGCAGGAGGACGGCGAGGACCGCATCTACATGATCCGGGAAACCAAGAGCACGCTGGACGACGACAAGCTGCGTCCCGGCGAGCTGGCCAAAATCCGCGCCGCCAAAAAGCACTTCGCGGCCATCGGGGTGGCGGACTACGAACGATCCGCGCCGGAATCGTGGAATCTTTGAGGCGGGGCTCCGGCGCGACGTCTTCCCTCGCGCAGGGGCGGGCCGCCCGTGCTACAATGCGGGATGACCCTGACCGACCTGGGCTGGAGCGAATTCTTCGAAGAGGCCTTTTCGCGCTGCGCGAAAGCGGGCTGGGTTCCGGCGCGTCTGATCCGCGACAACAAGATCACCTACGGCGCCCTCACCGGCGAAGGGGAGGAATACGAGGTGGTGATGGGCGGCAAGGTCTATCACGACGCCGCCAGCGACGCCGAGCTGCCGGCGGTGGGGGACTGGGTCGCGCTGGAGATCGGCAAGGGCGACCTCGACCACGTCATCCGGGCCCGCCTGCCCCGGCGGACCTGCTTTTCGCGCAAGGCGCCGGGCCGCAGCACGGAGGAGCAGGTGCTGGCCGCGAACGTCGATCTCGTCTGCGTCGTCACCGACGCGGGGGCGGACCTGAACCTCCGCCGCATGGAGCGCTACTTCGCCCTGATCGGACGCAGCGGGGCGCGCCCCCTCGTGCTGGTGAACAAAGGCGACCTCCATCCGCCGGAGCGCAACGAGGAGGCCGCCGCCGCGATCCGCGCCCTCTGCCCCGAGGCCGAGGTGGTGGTGACGAGCGCGGTGGAGGGGCGCAACGTCGCCGAGATCCGCCGCTTCCTCTCGCCGGGCGTCTCCATCACCTTCGTCGGCTCGAGCGGGACGGGGAAGTCCTCGCTCGTCAACGCGCTGCTCGGCGAGGAGTGGCAGGAGGAGGGCGAGGTGAACGAAGTCACCGGCAAGGGGCGCCACACCACCACGGCGCGGGAGCTGGTCGTGCTGGAGGAGGGCGGCATCCTCATCGACAATCCCGGGATCCGCGAGGTGCAGATGTGGACCGACGAGCACACCCTGCGGGAGAAGTTCCTCGACGTGGCGGAGATCGCGGCGGAATGCCGCTTCCACGACTGCCGCCACGGCAGCGACGCGGGCTGCGCGATCCGCGGGGCGGTGTCCGCGGGAAGGCTGTCCCGCGACCGGCTGGAGGGCTTTCTCAAGCTGGACGAGGAGATCGCCAAGCTGAAGCAGAGGCTCAAGAAGCGCAAGATGACCCTGGAGCGCCGCGCCAAGCGCGACCACAAGGTGAAGGCGAGGAACCTCGCCGACCGCCGCGACCACGAGGCGGAGCTGAAGCCCCGCCCCACGAACACCTGACCCCCCGCACCCATGAAGATCCACCGCGCACGCTTCGCCACCAGCGCCGCCGGGCTCGACCAATGCCCCGCCGCCGAGCTTCCCGAGTTCGCCTTCATCGGGCGGTCGAACGTGGGCAAGTCCTCCCTCGTCAACCTGCTCTGCAACCAGAAGTCGCTCGCCCAGGTCTCCGGCTCCCCCGGGAAGACGCGCACCATCAACTTCTTCGTGGTGAACGAGGAATGGGTGCTCGTCGACCTGCCCGGCTACGGCTACGCCAAGGCCGCCAAGTCGGAGCGCGACCGCTTCAACGACTTCGTCGCCGACTACCTCGAGTTCCGCGAAGGGCTGCGCCACGTCTTCGTCCTGATCGACAGCCGGCACGAACCGCAGCGCATCGATGTCGATTTCGTCTCGTGGCTGGTCGAGAAGGAGGTGCCCTTCTCCCTCGTGTTCACCAAGGCGGACAAGGTGAAGTCCGGCAAGTTGGACGACAACCGGAAGCTCTTCCTCGCCGCGCTCGCGGAGTTCGCCGACGGGGAGCCGCCCGCCCACGCCACTTCGGCCCACGCCAAGACGGGACGTCTAGAGCTGCTCCGGGCGATCCAGGGAATGCTGCGGAAAGATGCCTAGCCAGCCGAAACGAAACACCCCGCGATGAAACCCATGCACTCGGACTACGAAAGCTCGCGCCGCCACTTCCTCTCCACTTGCCAGGGCTTGGGCCTCGGCGCCTTCCTGGCAGGCGCGGGCGGAGCCTCCGCCGCCTCCGCCGCAAAAACCTGGAAGGTCGCCATCCACATGGACACCTCCGTGCCCACCCTGGGCCTTCACGGTCTCCACGCCGCCTTCCACGGCCTGCCCGGCGTCGAGATCGCCGCCCTTTTCGACCGCAACCCCGACAAGGTCGAGCAGCGCATGGCCCGGACGAAGGCCCGGCGCCACTACCGCGACTACGGCGAGATGCTCGAGAAGGAGTCGCCCGACATCGTGGTTCTGACCTCCCGCCTGCCCAACCTCCATCTGGAGCAGATCCGCACGGCGGCGGAACACGGATGCCACCTCTATTGCGAAAAGCCCCTCAGCGCGGATCTGGAGGAGGCCGACGAAGTCCTGCGCCTGGCCGAGGCCCACCGCATCAAGATCGCCATGGCCCATCCCTGCCGCAACGGGCTCGGCTTCGTGACGATGAAATCGCTCATCGCGGCAGGGAAGATCGGCGTCCCGCTGACGGTCCAGGGCTGGGGAAAGAGCGACCACCGCGGCGGCGGGGAGGACATGATGACCCTGGGCACCCACATCTTCGACCTGATGGTCCATTTCTTCGGAGCTCCCGAACGCGTCACCGCCGAAGTGCGCAGCGAGGGCCGGCCCTTCGCCGGACCGCATCTGAGCAAGACCGTCGAGGACGTGGGCCCGGCGGCGGGCGACGAGATTTTCGCCACCTTCCGCTTCAAGGACCAGGTGCGCGGGATTTTCGAAAGCCGGCGCGGCCTCTACGACTCGAAAACCAACCGCTTCGGCCTCAGCGTCATCGGCAGCGAGGGCATGCTTTCCTGCCGTTTCTCCGACGCCGACAGGGAGCCGCAGCCCTTGCGCTTCCATAACGCGCCCTGCGCGCCCGCCCACGCCTCCGTCGCGGAGGAGATCCCCCTGGTCGAGAAGCGGGTGATCGAGGGGGCCGAGCCCATCGTCTTCGGAGAGCCGGGCAGTCCCGCCGGCCCGATCTTCCTCGAGGCCGGGCGCCATGCGGCCTGGGACCTGATCCGCGCCATCGAGGAGGATCGCGAACCCATCGCCAACATCCGCGAAGCCCGCGTCGCCCTGGAGATGATCTACGGCGTCTACGCCTCGCACCTCGCGGGGACCGGCATCGACCTGCCGCTGGAGGACCGCCGCCATCCGCTCCGCGACTTCAGCCAGCCCTGAGAATCTCCATGGACCAAGCCCGAATCCAAGTCCCCGCACCATCCGAGAGGCACGCCTCCCCCTTGCCGGGCCAATGGCCGGCAAGATCCCGCGCGAGCGCTTCGCGCGCCCTCGGTGTGCGGGGCCGCCCATTGCCCGCATGAGAGTCGGCATCACAGGAGCCAGCGGGTTTCTCGGTTCCGCCATCGTCGCGGAAGGAATCCGGAGAGGCTGGGATATCGTGGCGTTCTCCCGCCGCTCCGAATGCGTCGTCGCCGGCGCCTCGGAGCTTCGCTCCCTTGGCGATCCGATCGACCTGAACGGCTTGGACGGTCTCGTGAACCTCGCCGGCGAACCGGTCATGGGCCTGTGGACCCGCGACCGGAAACGCCGCATCCTCGAAAGCCGAGTCGATCTCGCCGACGGCCTCGTCGGAGCGGTCGCGAAGATGGAGGAGCCCGGTCGGCCCTCGGTGCTGGTCACGGCTTCGGCGGTCGGCTACTACGGAAACCGCGGCGACGAGACGCTGGACGAGGAGAGCGACGTGGGCTTCGGCTTTCTTGCCGGGGTCTGCCGAGACTGGGAGGCTGCGGCAATGCGGGCGAGCCGACTGGGAGTGCGAGTCGTCCTGCCGCGCATCGGCTTCGTCCTTGGAGATGGCGGCGCTCTGAAACGGCTGCGCCCGCTTTTCAAGCTCGGTCTCGGCGGTCGTCTCGGGGACGGCCGCCAATGGATGTCGTGGATCCACCTCGCCGACGTCGCGCGAATCTTCGCCGACTGCGTGGAGAACTCCGCGCTGCGCGGTCCGGTGAACTGCGTCGCCCCGCATCCCGCGACGAACCGGGAGTTCACCGCCGCCTATGCCCGCGTTCTCCGGCGCAAGGCCTGGTGCCGGGTCCCCGCCGCGCTCCTTTCGCGCCTGCCCGGCGGGATGGGAGAGATGTTCCTCGGCGGCCAGCGGGCCGAACCCGTGGTCCTGAAGGCCTTCGGATTCCAGTTCGAACACCCCAGTCTCGAGGAAGCCCTCCAGGCCGTCGAGCTCGAACGCTGAGGAGACCGCGGGCATCCGAGCCCTCCTCCCGATGCCTTCGCTCCCTTTCCCCTGCAATATTCACTCTTGATAAAATTTTTATAAATTTTACAATCAAAGAATTGCATTCATGTCCGCTGCCGATCGCACGCCGCCAGAGAGCGCAGCCCACCGCGACCGCTCTCTCCGACTCGCGGTGGTCACGTCGCTGATTTCGAAAGCGGGCACCATCGTGCTGCGGCTCGTCTCCATTCCCATCGCGGTCCACCTGCTGGGGATGGAGATGTTCGGCGTCTACACCGCCATCACCATGGCCGTGGGCATGATCGACATGCTCCACATCGGGATCGGACCCGCCCTGACGAAGGCGCTGGCCAAGGCCGTGGCCCGGGGGGACCGGGAGACGGAGCGCACCGTCTTCGCCACCAGCATCCTTCTCAGCGTCGGGCTGACCATGCTCGCCGCGACGGCGGCGGCGCTGCTCCTGTTCAACGTGCCGATCCCCGATCTCTTCGGCAAGGAATTCGCCCCGGTGCAGGAGCCGATGTTCCGCGCCGCCCTCCTCGGCCTGCTCATCATCCAGGTCGAGATGATGTGCATCCCCTTCGAGATGGGCCGCGCCGTCTTCGAGCGCGGCGATTCGCGCGGCGTGA
>CAYMMC010000133.1:0-7712 GCA_964391125.1 uncultured Akkermansia sp. | reverse complement strand
CGGTTGGCCAGTCTAGGCCATTCTGTCTGGAATGCACCAGGATTTCTGTTTCGGACGCCCGGACCCGCTTCTGAGACTTTTGCCCCCAAGCGGTTGGCGGCGGCGCCCGGGGCTCACCTGACGGGGCCGTCTGCGCCTCCCAAGCCCGCGGGGTCCACCGCCTCCTCGGCGGTCGGGGAGAGCAGCCCGCGGAATTCGTCCCATTCGGGCAGACGGTCGCTCGGCGGCCAGAAGACCCCTTCGCGGATCGACTCGACGACGCCGGCGGCGCAGCGGCGCGCGGACTCCAGGATCGCCTCGCCAAGCCCGCTCCAGAGATCGAGCCGGACCTCCTCGGCGGTCCGGCCGAGGGTGACGTAGCCGGCCGCGACGGCTTCGCCGGGAAAGCGCTCCGACAGGGCGAGGTGGTAGAGCGGCACTTGCAGGTCGGTCCAACGGCGGAACTTGCCCCTCCCATCCACCAGCAGCGCCCATTCGGGGAGGGCCTCGGGACGCTCGGAGCGCCCCAGGCCCGCGAGGTGGTAGCGGTCCACGGTCTTGATGCGGCCGCCCTCCATCGGCGAGAGGGTCTTGAAATCGACGATGCGCAGTCCCTCCGCGGGGTGGCGCTCGATGCGGTCGATGCGTCCGGTCACGGGCATTCCGGCGATCTCGAAAGGCCAGCCCTCCTTCCCGAGCTCCGCCTCGACCTCGAGGATTTCCCATCCGGCGGCGCGCTGCTCGGCCTCGATCCTGGCCCAATGCGCCAGCCGCCGCTGCGCCGCCTCGCGCTGGATGAGCAGCGGCGTGCCGAGACGCGGCCCGAAGCGCTGCGCCAGCCAGCGGTCGATCCCGCTCGCGAAGACGGCGGCGATGGCCTCGGGATCGGTGGAGCGCCGCAGCGTCTCGTCGCCGCCATAGGTCTCCAGGGCGGTGTGGACGAGGTTGCCGAAGTCGAGCGAGTCCAGCTCGGCCTTGTCCGTCTCGACCTTCTCCATGCCAAGGCCGTGCTTCAGGTAGAAGCGGAAGGGGCAGGCGAGGTAGCTCTTGAATCCGGTGACGCTGATTCGCTGGAACACGCGGTGCCCGGACGGCAAGGGGGCGGGCTCCAGCCGCCAGGCGACGCTGCGGGCGGGCGGGACGCGCTCTCCGTCGTTCCCGCGAAAGAGCCGCAGGGTGCGGGCGGCGAGTTCGTCGTCGCGACATTGGAAGAGGAGGCGCGAGGGCCGCAGGGGATCGCCGGAGGCGTCGAGACGGCCGAAGAGCAAGTCGAGGCGTCCTTGGCCGCGCCGGGTCTCGGCGAGAACGGCGAGCAGGAAAGCGTCGCGGGCGAAGCGGGCCTCGTTGTCGGGCACGCCGAGAAGCGTTCTCCCCGCGTCGGGGAGGAAGGCGTGGCCGACGAGGGCCTCGGGCACGGCGTGGTCGTTCATGCCCGCGACGACGAGGTGGGGGGCGTCCTCCCAGAGCAGCTCGAGCCAGCCTTGCAAGTCGAGGGCGAAGGGGGCGCGCTCGGGATGGACGCGGCGTTCGGCGAGGGCGTCGAGGAGAAGGCGGAGGCGGTCCTCCGCGCCAGGAGGACGCGGGAAGGCGGAGGCCACGGCGCCGAGCTCGTCCTCCAGCGTGCGGATCGCGTCGGCGGTCTCGACGAGAACGGCGGTGGCGGGATCGTGCGGATCGTGCTGCCTCCCGCCGAAGACGGAGGAGAGGAAGGCGCAGAGCCCCTCCGTGAAGCCCCCTTGGCGCAGCCGCGCGAGCAGAGAGCGGACGCCCTCCAGAGCGGCGGCGAGGACGGGGGCTTTGTCGGGATGCCTCCGCAACGAGCCGAGAGCCCCGTCGAGGTCGGCGGGGAGATGGTCGCGGGAGATCCGGTCGGAGTCGTCGAGAAGCCAGCCGCTGCGGAAGGCCTCGCGGTGCTCCCCGGACAGCAGCGCCTCGGCCACGCCGGGGCAGCGGAGAAGCCGGCAGAAGGTGGCGTAGCGTTCCGTTTCGGCGAGTTCGTGCAGGAGCCGCAACAGGTGGACCACGCCCTCCCGGGAAACCGGGCGCCCGGCGGGGTCGTAGCTGCTCAGCCCGGCGGCGGCGAGCCGATGCTCCAGCGTCGCGGCGATTTCGGGATCGGGCAATCCGACCGCGGCGCAGGCGGCGGGATCGGCGTAGGCGGCGAGGAGCTCGCGGCAGCGCTCGGCCTGGGCCGCGGGGTCGGCGCAGGGATGGAGGCGGCGTTCCGGCTCGTCGAACACGATCTCGCGTCCCAGCCAGACGGCGGGGAGGGGACGGCCGAAGGCGTCGAAGGCGTCGGCCTCCGCTTCGGGGGCGGAGACGAGGACCTCGACCGGGACCGACTCCGCATGATGGAGCAGAGCGCCGGCCGCGAGAGGGCGCAGATCGGGAACGGCGGCGACGACGAGGCGCTTCGCCCGTTCGGGCAGAAGCCCGCGCTGGGCCGCCTCCAGCGCCGCCGCGCCGGGGTCGGCGAAGCCTGCGTCGCGGATCAGGCGAAGGGCGGCGGTCTCCAGGGCGGCGAGCTCGCGCCAGCGCGCCGCCTCGATGTCGGCCTCGGCGAAGCGCTCCGCCGCGCGGCGGAAATCGAGCCCCGACTCGACCAGCAGGTCGCGCACGACGAGCAGCTCGCGGGCTTGGTCCGCCGCCCAGGCGAGGTCGCGCTCGACGGGATCGACGGGAAAGACCCGGCGGAAGTCGTCGAGGGAGATCCGGAGCAGCAGGGCGGTCCAGAGCAGGTGCGCCGTCTGCGGCGTGGCGACGGGCTCGCTCCCCTCCCCTTCGCCGAGACGGGCCGGGGAGAAGAGGTGCTCCGGGGTCATCACCAGGGGCGGCAGCACCGCCGCCTCGCGGGTCGCGGCGTGGCGGGCGAGGGCCTCGCGGAGCCGGCGTCCCGCCTGGCGCGTCGGCACCACCACGAGGCGGTCGGAGAGGTCGAGCGCTCCGTCCCCCTCCCAGCCTTGCGCGAGGAAGGCGACGGTCGTCTCGAGCACCGGCTTGTCCCAGCCGAGGAAATGGCGTGCGATGGCGGGCATGGCGTAGGACCCTGCATGGTGAAGCGGGGACGGTCCACTGTTTTCGCGGGGCGTGACCGTGGCGGGAGGGGCTCCAGCGCTCCGTGGTCCAAGGGGCCCTTCGGCCCCGCCACCGGAGGTGCCGCGATCGAGCCAAGAGAACCCGCCTGGACGGCCGACAGCGCGCTTGCCCTCGACGGAGAGTTGACGTATGCTTGCCGAATGCCCGCTGGCGCGAATAGAATCACCAAGCTATCCGGTTCGGGACATGGTTCCTGCGAAGGATTGCGCCTCGGCATGTTCGTCAACCGCTTGGCGGCCGCCAGCCCTTTGGGGAGCTAGGGGCAAAGGATGCGTCCGACCCTGGCTCCCTGCCACGGTTCGGTTTTCTGGACGGACGCCCATCTCCAAATCCGATCTTTCAAGCACACGAGCGGCGCATTCCGCCGCGCGAGCCCTCCTCCTCAACCTTCCAACCCCCGAATGCCATGACTCTACCCATCCACATCACTCCCAACGATCTCCGCAAACTGCGCGAACTCATCCGCGTCGCCACCCAACAGGGAGGGGCGGACCTTGACAACCTAAAGCGCCTCGAGGCCGAGCTGGAACGGGCCTCGGTGGTCGAGGAAGCCGAGCTTCCCGACGACGTCATCGTCATGAACTCCACCGCCGAGCTGGAGAATCTCGACCGGGGCGGCAGCCTGGTCTACACCTTGGTCTATCCCGAGATGGCCGACGTCGACGAAGGGCGCATCTCCGTGCTGGCCCCGCTCGGCATGGCGATGATCGGCTACCGGGTGGGCGACGAGTTCGAATGGCCCACCCCGGGCGGAACGATCCGATTCCGCGTGAAGCGCTTGAGCAAGTCCGGGGAATGAGGGGCCCGGAGCGCCGGCGGGTGGCGACGAGCCGCCCGCCAGGGCAGTCCCCTTCCCCGGCGGCTCACTTCCGCAGCACCGTGTCGATGCGCCAGTTCGCGTCGTCCCGCTCGGGATGGTCGAGGGTGTAGTGGAGGCCCCGGCTCTCCTTCCGTCTCGCGGCGGACTCGACGATCAGGCTGGCCGTGTCGACGAGATTGCGCAGCTCCAGCAGCTCGGTCGTGACCCGGAAGTTCCAATAGAACTCCTGCACCTCCTGCCGCAGATTGCGCAGCCGGGCGGCGGCGCGCTGGAGCCGCTTGCCGGTGCGGACGATGGAGACGTAGTCCCACATCAGGCGCCGGATCTCGTCCCAGTTGTGGTAGATCACGACGAGCTCGTCCACGTCCGAGGCGTCGCCGGACTCCCACGGGGGCAGGACGAGCTCCTCCTCCGCGGCGGTCGGCGGGATTCGTTCGAGACAGTCGCGCAGGGCGAAGCTGGAGACGACGACCCCCTCGAGCAGGGAGTTGCTCGCGAGGCGGTTCGCTCCGTGCAGACCGGTGCAGGCGACTTCGCCGACGGCCCAGAGCCCCGGCAGGGACGTGGCTCCGTTCACGTCGGTGCGCACTCCCCCGCATTGGTAATGCGCCGCCGGAACCACGGGGATGGGCTGCCGAGTGATGTCGATGCCCACGCCGAGGCAGGTCTCGTAGATGTTCGGAAAGCGCGACTGGACGAACTCGGCCGGCTTGTGGGTGATGTCGAGGAAGACGCAGGGTCCGCCCGTCTTTTTGATCTCCCGGTCGATGGCGCGGGCGACGATGTCCCGGGGCGCCAGGGAGCCGCGAGGGTCGTAGTCGTCCATGAAGCGGCGCCCGCTCTTGTCGATCAGCTCGGCCCCTTCCCCCCGCATCGCCTCGGTGACGAGAAAGGACTTCAGCTCGTGGTGGTAGAGGCAGGTGGGGTGGAACTGGACGAACTCCATGTTCGCGATCTCGCAGCCCGCCCGCCACGCCATCGCGACGCCGTCGCCGGTGGCCACGCTGGGGTTGGTGGTGTAGAGGTAGACCCGTCCGCTCCCGCCGGTGCACAGGAGGACGCGGTCGGAGCGCAAGGTCTCGACTTCGTTCCTGTTCTCGTCGAGCACGTAGAGCCCGACGCAGCGCTGCGGCGTGTCGGGGGCGACCCTCGCGGTGGTGATGAGGTCGATCGCGAAGTGGTGCTCGAGCAGGTCGATGCGCGAATCCTCCCGAGCCCAGGCGAGCAGCTTCGTTTCGATCTCGCGGCCGGTCGTGTCCTTGTGGTGGAGAATGCGCCGCGCGGTGTGGCCGCCCTCGCGCCCCAGCTCGGCCTCCTCCTTCCCCTCCTCGGAGACGGTGCCGTCGAAGTCGACGCCCCAGTCGATCAGTTCGCGGATGGCGCGGGGGCCCTCGCTGACGATGCGGCGCACCACGTCCTCGGGGCAGAGCCCGGCCCCGGCGTCGAGAGTGTCGGCGATGTGGCGGTCGAAGGAGTCCTCCTCGCTCTGGACGCAGGCGATCCCGCCTTGGGCCCAGGCGGTGTTCGTCCTCGCCGCCTCGCGTTTCGTCACGACGGCGACGCGTCCGTGCTCCGCCGCGCGGATCGCGAAGCTCAGTCCGGAGATCCCGCTTCCGACCACGATGAAGTCGTAGGTTTTCACCAGATTGCTTTACGACGGGAACCCGGTGGATGTAAACCAGGAAATCGCTGCGGAACGCACGGAGAGACGCCTCCCGCCAAGACGGTTCCGAAGCAGCGCGAGGGGATCCTTCGGTCGGCTCAGCCGCCCTTCTCCCGCGTCCAGGACAGCAGCAGGCGGCCCGCCCAGGAACCAACGACGGAAACGCCGTCGATGTAGGCGGTGCTGGCGGCGCCGATGACGCGCTCGACCCCGACGCGTTCGTCCAGGTTGCGGAAGACCCCCATCTCCTCGAGCACCCGCTTGGCCCGGAGGCCGGCGTCGATTTCGGTGGGCACGGTGACGAGGTTCCAGAAGGCTAGGACCGACCAGACCAGCACGAGCACGGGAAGGACGGTCTTGGCCATGCCGAGGGCGACCACGGGAACGGCGGCGAGGAGGAGGGGCAGGCTGAGGTGGACGCACCAGCGCACCGCGGCGGTGCGCCAGAGGAGGGGGCGGTGGCCTTCGTGATGCTGGATCGCCTTGCCCGCCTGCAGGGCGGCGAGGGCGAGGGCGCTGTAGGTCGAGGCGCCGAAATGCTGCGGCGCGAGCGTGACGCGCCTCTCGCCCGGGTCGTAGAAGTCGGGCAGCGGCCCGTATCCCTTCGCGACGGCCACGCCCGCGATGCCGCTTCTCCGCAGGATCGCCTCGACGAGCTCGGCTCCGGTGGCGCGGCAGGAGAGAAGGTTGGAGGCCTCCTGCCCGTAGATCTTGAGAAAGCGGGTGCGCCCCCACATCGTGCCCGTGACGGCGATGAGAAAAAGAAGGAAGGCGAACTGCATCGCGCGACTCTCGCACGGCTCCGGGGCGCGGGCAACGGCGCGAGCGGGGAGGGCCGAGGCGCGTCACCGCCCCAGCGGGATGGACCCGCCGCCCTCGACGTCGAGCTGCCAGGTCTCGTAGGTCCACGGCGCGGAGTCGGACGCCTTCGAGGCCACCACGCGGATGGTGCCCTTGCCTTTCGGGCCGGAGACGGGGATGCTGAAATCGACCGTGCTCACGCCGTTGTCGACGTTGAAGCTGCCGCTGGGCAGGAAGCCCGGCTTGACCGGGGTGCCGAGCGCTTCGGCCGCGGCGGCGTTGCCTTCGATGGCGGCGATGGAGTCGCGGTAGGGCTCGGCGCTCTTCATGGCCTTTCCGGCTCCCCAGACGATGAAGCCGATCACCGCGGCGCCCACGAGGGCCATCCCGAGGCATCCGCAACCGACCAGCCCGACGATTTTTCCTGCGGAGGCATTTCCTTTCGGGGGCACGGTTTCGCTCATGTGGCGATGATGCCGGTTTTCCGCGCCGTCGACAAGCCTGGATTTCGGATATTTACGAGATTGCGAAGCGCCGGAAATGCCGCGAAGAATCCCCATGTCCCCCGACTCCCAAACCTGCAACATGGCGATCTTCGCCGATTTCGAAAACGTCGCCATCGGGGCGGAGAAGGCGCAGTACGAGCGCTTCGACATCTCCAAGGTGATCGAGCGCATCCTCGTCAAGGGCAGCGTGGTGGTGCGCAAGGCCTACTGCGACTGGGGCCGCTACGAGAAGTTCAAGCGGGCCATGCACGAAGCGAACTTCGAGCTCATCGACATCCCCCACGTGCGGCAGTCGGGGAAGAACTCGGCCGACATCCGCATGGTCGTCGACGCCCTCGACCTCTGCTACACCAAGCCGCACATCGACACCTTCGTCGTCATCAGCGGCGACTCCGACTTTTCCCCTCTCGTGAGCAAGCTGCGCGAGAACAACAAGGACGTCATCGGCGTCGGCGTGAAGCAGTCCACCTCGGATCTCTTCGTCTCGAACTGCGACGAGTTCATCTTCTACGACGACCTCGTCCGCAAGAAGGAGAGCGCGAAGTCGCGGCAGTCGGCGCGGAAGTCCGCGACGAAGGCGGGAGGCGACGGAAACGGCGGGGAGGGCGGAACGCCGGAGTCGGCGGCGATGCTGGCGGACCGGCGCGACGAGGCGGTGCAGCTCGTGCTGGAGACCTTCGAGACCATGGCCGAGACCCGGGGCGAGGACGAGATCGTGTGGGGCTCGATGCTGAAGCAGGCGATCAAGCGGAAGAAGCCGGGCTTCACGGAGAGCTACTACGGCTTCAGGGGCTTCAACTCGCTCCTCGAGGAGGTGCAGAGCCGGGGCCTGATCCAGATCCAGCCC
>CAYMMC010000132.1:0-7723 GCA_964391125.1 uncultured Akkermansia sp. | reverse complement strand
TCCTCGGCAGCGCCTCTCCCGAACTGAGCCGCCAATCCTCCGAATCCCTCGCCGGCCGGGTCGAGGTGATCGAAATGCGGGGCTTCTCGCTGGACGAGGTGGGCGTGGATGCCGAGGACGACTTGTGGCGGCGAGGGAGCTTCCCTCGCTCTTTTCTCGCGGCGGACGAGGATGCCAGCCTGGCATGGCGCAAAAACTTCATTCGCACCTTCCTCGAACGCGACTTGGCCGCGCTGGGGTTCGGCATGGCGCCCACGGCGATGGGACGGTTTTGGAGCATGCTGGCCCATTACCATGGACAGGTCTGGAACGGATCGGAAATTGCCGCCTCCCTCGGTATCGCCCCGAACACGGCACGGAGCTATCTGGATGCTCTGGAGCAAACCTTCCTCGTCAGGCGGCTTCCTCCTTGGCACGCCAACTTGGGAAAGCGCTTGGTCAAATCTCCCAAGCTGTATTTCCGGGACACCGGCTTGCTCCATGCCTTGCTGAGGATCCGGGATGCGACGGAACTGCTGATGCATCCCAAGCTGGGAGCCTCGTGGGAGGGCTTCGCATTGGAATCCGTGCTCCGCGCCATCGAGCCGGACGAAGCCTACTTTTTCGGCGTTCACAGCGGCAGCGAACTGGATTTGCTGATGCTGAAGTCGGGACGGCGCATCGGCGTGGAATTCAAGCGGGCCGATGTCCCCCGTCTCATCCGCTCCATGCAGGTGGCGGTGAAGGACCTCGCCTTGGATGAGCTCCGCGTGGTCTATCCCGGCAAGCGGCTCTACGATCTGGCCGACAACATCCACGTCCAGCCCCTCGAAACCTGCCTCGACCTCTGAGCCGAGAGGGTTTGTTCCGCCGCACGGCCCTGTTGGGCGGTGCGTGGAGCCCTGCTCGGGGTGTTTCGACTATTGGCGGATGCCTGCCAGATGCCTCACACCGCCCCGGCCATCTTCCGCCCGATCCAGAAGAGCGTCAGCAGGAGCGCGATCGCTCCGGTCCACGCCGGATGCGCCCAGAGGCGGAGGCGGCGCTCGATGGGCTCGGGCGCGGGCAGGGAGGCGATCCGCTCGCGGATCTGCGCGGGATCGACCGTGGCGAGCAGCTCCCCCCGGGCGAGGCGGGCGATCTCGTCGAGCACGTCGTGGCGGGCCGGTTCGCCGACCCGCTCCAAGGCGGCGCCCTGCACCGCCACGGTGGTCTCGAGCGACCCTCCGTTCTCCGCGCAGGTCGCGGAGAGGCGGTGCTCGCCGGGCTCGGCGGGCGTGAAGGCGCCGGTGAACAGTCCCCATTGGCCCTCGCCGCCGGGCTGGAGCCGCACCGTCTCGATCCGGCCCGACGGGGCGGCGATCTGCACCACCACGGTGGCGGACTGGAGCGGCTCGCCGCCGATGCTCATGACGTTCGCGTTCAGGGTCAGGGTGTCGCCGGTGCGGGGGCGGTCGGGGGAGTAGAAGAGGCGCATGCGCTCGTCGCTGGCCATGTTGCGCTGGTAGGCCATCCAGCGGGCCACCTGGCCCCAGAAGCGGTAGTGGTATTTGTCCTCGACGCCCTTGCGCCAGCGCCAGGCGCCGTCCGTGCCCATGAAGAGGATCTTCCCGGTGCCGTAGGTCTTCGTCGCGATCAGGGGGACGCGGCCGTGGCGGTTCGTCTCCGAGCTGTGCGTCGCGAGCACTTCCGATCCCGGCTTGGCGCGGAGGATGCCGGCGTGCCATTGGAAGCCGGGGAGCGTGGCCCAGACGTTCGCGTTGGCGTTCTCGGTGTCCTCCAGGCGGGTGAGGAGGCTGCGGGCGCCCAGCTCGGTCAGCTCGAACTGTCCCGGCGTGGCCGATCCCCAGCCCCGCGGCTGGGCGGGGTCGAGCTGCACGGGGAAGAGATCCTCCAGCTCCGTGCCGAGCAGGGAGGCTTGGTAGCCCCGGAAGCCGGGCATCAGGATCAGCCCCGCCGCCTGGGCGGCGACTTGCTGCTTCAGGGCCGCGACCTGTTCGGCGGAGAGCTGGCCCTCGGCCAGGCCGACGTCGCCGAGAAAGATCACGTCGTAGGCGGCGAGGGCGTCGGGTTCGGGAAAGGCCTCGAAGTAGCCGGGGCCGCCGCCGACCCCGCTGCCGTCGGGGTGGAAGAGGAGGTAGTTCGCCTCGACGCCGGGGTCGCGCTCCAGGGCGTTGCGGAGGTAGCGGTATTCCCAGCGGGGGTAGGACTCGATGAGCAGGATCCTGAGCCGCTCCTTGCGGATGGCGATGGGGGCGGAGAGGACGTTGTTCGAGAGGTCGCGCTCCTCGTCGGCGGGGGGCAGGGTCAGGACCAGCTCGTAGTCGCCCTCGGACTTGGGGGTCCAGAGCAGAGTGTCCTGGACGCGGCCCATCGCGGGCAGGACGACCTCGGCGGTGATCGTTTCGCCCTCGCCCGTCCGGATTTCGAGCACCGAGGAATGGTTGCGGGGCAGGGCGCTGGAGAGGGTGAAGGGCAGACGCACCGGCTTTCCGACGAGGCCGAAGGTGGGGGCGTCGAAGGCGGTCACGGCGAGGTCGGGCAGACGGGTCTCGCTGCCGACGGGAACGGCGAAGACGGGGACGCCCTCCAGGCGGTAGCGCGTCGCGGCGCGGGAGGGCGCTTCGCCCGTGTTCCAATCCCCGTCGGAAAGGAGGACGACGGCGGCGAGACGGGGATGCCGGTCGAGCAGGCCGGAGAGGGCGCCGCCGAGGTCGGTGCCGATTTCGCCCCCGTCGTCGGCGCCTTCGCCGGGGAAGGATTCGACGAGGAGGTCGAAGGACTCCGCCAGCGGTGCCCAAAGCTCGGGATCGCTCAGCTCCGCCGCCAGGCTTTCGCGCGAACGCGGCGCGGCGCCGGGCGCCTCGGCCGGGACGTCCTCGGTCCGCATGCTGCCCGAGGCGTCCCTCAACACGGCGACGACGGGCTTGCTGTCGGGCTGCCGGGTCTCGCGCCACTCCGGCTGGTTCAGGGTCAGGGCGACGGCGGCGACGGCGAGGAGGCGCAGGGCTTCGAGACAGCCGCTCGACGCGGAGAAGCCGCTGCGCTTCCAGATGGAGAAGGAGAGGGCCGCCGCGACCAGGCACAGGACGACGCCGAAGACCAGCGTCGTCGGAGTCCAGGCAAAGATCAGTTCGCTGTGCGATGGGGTCACGGGGAAGGGGCGGCTTGCGGTCGCGGGAAAGGTGGGGAAGTGGAAGGCCTCGGCAGGGGGACGGCTTGGGTCTTGTCGGCGGGACAGGGTCAGGCGTGGGGTCTGACGGGCTTGGCCGCCGCTTCCTCCTCCGGCTTCGGCGGCAGGCAGAGGGCGGCTTCGGCGAGAAGGGCGAGGGCCATGGCGGCGAGGAAGAGGCGCCAGATTTCGGAGGCGAGCGAGGCTCCGCTGCCGACGCTGTCGTCGATGCGGCGGTAGTCGATGCCGGCGAGGAGGGCCTCGAGGGCCTCGGGATTGAGGCGGCGGGGATCGTCCTCGCGCTCGGGCCGGTTCAGGGCGAGGAGACGGCGGCCGGCCTCGTCTTCGCCGTATTCCCAGGCCCCCGGGACCAGGCCGGGCGCGGAAGGGAGCTCGGAGGGCTGGGCCTGGTCCAGCGGACGGGGCTGGGGAAATGCCGACAGGGCCCGGGGCCCCGCCTCGAGGGAGCGGGCACGGGCCACGGCGGCGGCGCCGGACTCGAGGGCGCGGTGGGTCATGGCGAAGAAGACGACGCCTTCCGTGGCGAGATTGGAGTGGTCGGCCCGAGGGAGGGTGCCCCAGACGTGGATGGCGCCGGGCAGGCTTTCCTCCGCGTCCCCCTCGCCTCCGGGAATGGCGCGGGCGACGAGGACCTGGTCGCCCCGCAGCCTCAGCAGCGGCAGGGTGCCGCCCTCGAAACGACGGGCGCGGAAGACGCCGAGCTCCGCCACCGGCAGCGGATCGCCGCTGCGGGTGTTGGCGAGCAGCCCGGTCTCGGTGCGCCACCAGTCGATGGGCAGGGCCTCGCCGCCGCCCTCGGTCCACTCGCCCCATGTCACGCCGAAGAGTTCGCCGCCGCCTCCGTCCGGCGGAGGGAGCAGGACGAGGCTCCGCCCCGCCGCGACGTGCTGGCGCAGCAGAGCCGCCTCGACGCTGTCGGCGGCGGGCAGGGGGGCTTGCCAGAAGAGCAGCGCGGTCTCCTGCCAAGGGATCTGGGCGACGGAGCCGGTCCCGAGAACGGTGACCTCGTGGCGGACGCCCGGCTCCGTCGCGGCGGAGGCGGCGGCGCGGATCGCCCCGGCGGAGAGAGGGTCGTCGCCGAGGACGACGGTGTGGCGCGAGGCGGGCTCGTCGAAGACGAAGAAGGCGCTGTTGTCGGCGGGATTGTCGTCGGCGGGCAGGTCGAGGCGGCCCCAGCCGCGCTCGTTCCCGGACCCTAGCGGCAGGGGATGGCCGAGCAGGACGAGTTCGGATCCGGACACGGTGAAATGCTCCACCGTGCGGGTGCCGTTCACCGTGACTTCGACGGGCACGCGGGCCTCGCTGCCTTCGGCGTCGGGGCCGTGGCGGCGGATGACCAGATCCACGAGCAGGGAGAAACCCTCGTCGGAGCGGACCCGCTTCGTCCCGCGCACGGCGATGGAGAGGTTGTCGCCCTCGGTCTCGGGAAAGGCGAGCAGGAAGAGGCGGACCGTCTCGCGCGCGGCGAGTTCGGCCCGGATGGCCTCCCATTCCCCCGATCCCGGATTCCAATCCGCTTGGCGCAGATCCGAGGCGATCCAAAGGTCGGTGCGCCCGCTCTGGTTCGCGGCGAGGTGGTCGACGGCCTTGCGCAGCATCGCGGGGAGATCGGCGCTGGTCGCGGTGGGCGCGGTCGCGGGAAGGTCGCGCAGGGCCCGGGCGTCGTCCAACGCCGTCGGCGAGAGCGTGGCGCTGTCGATGAGGACGATCTCGCCGCGATGCCCCGTCGTCTCGATCAGGCCGGCGATGCGGTCGAGCGCGGCGGAGCGCTTCGACTCGCCGGTTTCGAGATTCCGCTGTTCCATGCTCGCGGAGCGGTCGAGGAGAACGAGCAGAGTGTCGGCCTTTCCGCCCGCGAGACCGATCCAGCCGCCGGCGAGGGGACGGCTCGCCGCCAGGACGAGCGCGGCCACGGCGAGCACGCGCATCGCCAGAATGAGAATCTGCCGCAGCCGGGCGAGTCCCGTGGTCATCTTCTTCGCCTCGAGGAGGAACATCGTCGCCGCCCATGGCACGGTGCGGTGGCGGTGCTGGTTGATGAGATGGATCAGCACCGGCAGCAGGGCCAGGGGCAGCCCCACGAGAAGGATGGGCTGGAGGAAACTCATCGGGCGGTGCGGGAGGTCTTCGGATTCCGCCCGAGGAGGAAGCGGGCGAGGACCTGGTCGTAGGGCTCGTCGAGGAAGACGCGGTGGTAGTCGACCGACGAGTGGTTCACGATGTGGTCGATCTTGCCGAGATACTGCTGCACGGCCTCGCGGTAGCGGCGCTGGATCAGCGGGGGATCGGCGAGCAGGGAGGGCCCGCCCTCCAGGTCGAGGAAGCGGGTGGGGCGGTCGAACTGGAATTCGACCTCCTGCCGGTCGAGAAGATGGAATACGGACACGTCGTGCTTGCGGAAGCGGAGGTGCTGGAAGGCCTCGCGCAGCGGCTCCGGCGGGAGGAGCAAGTCCGAGACGACCACCACGAGGGCGCGCTGGCGGACCTTCTCGGCGACCTCGTGGATGGCCTTGATCAGCCCGGTCTCGCCCTCCGCGCGGAGGGCGGCGATCTGGTCGAGGACGACGCCGAGGTGGCGGGGGCCGCGGCGGGGCGGCGTCTCCCGGTCGAAGGCGGCGGACCCGCTGTAGAGGCCGGTGGCGTCGCCCTGCTGCGCGGCGAGGTAGGCGAGCGTGCCGGCGAGGCGGCGGGCGTAGTCGAGCCGGGTGGCGCCGGGCGGGCCGTAGCCCATCGAGCCGCTCGTGTCGACGAGCAGGCAGAGGCGCAGGTTCGTGTCCGCCTCGAACTCCTTGATGTAGTGCCGGTCGGTGCGGCCCCAGGTGCGCCAGTCGAGGCGGCGGATGTCGTCGCCGGGGACGTATTTGCGATATTGGGCGAACTCCAGGGCCGAGCCCCGCACGGGGCTGCGGTGGCGGCCCGCGACGCTTCCGACCATGGGATGGCGGGCGTTCAGCTCCAGCCCCAGCAGCTTGCCGAGCACCGCCGGGTCGAGGAAGTCGCGGGTGGAGTCATGCGTCATGGGGAAGGGCTGGGGTGGCGGGCGACCTGTAGACAAGCCGCGTCCATCGGGCGCGGATCGGATGTCCCTTCGACGTTCGACCGAGGTCGATGACCTCGGCTACAGGTTTCTGACTTCGGATTTCAAGCTTCGGATTTCGCTATGCGGTCAATTCCTCGATCAAGCGGGCGATGACCGAGCGCGCCGTGACGCCCTCGGACTGGGCGGTGAAGGTCTTGATGAGGCGGTGGCGCAGGACGGGGGCGGCGACGGCGACGAGGTCCTCCTGCCTCGCCATGTAGCTGCCGTGGAGGGCGGCGCGGGCCCGGGCCCCGAGGACGAGGTATTGCACGGCGCGCGGCCCGGCGCCCCAGCCGATGAGCGGCTTCAGCCAGTCGGGGGCCTCGTCCTCCTCGGGACGGGTGCGGCGGACCAGATCGACGGCGAGCTGGTAGATGTGCTCGGGCACGGGGACGCGGCGGACGAGCCGCTGGAAGCGGATCACCTGCTCGGCGTCGAGGATGGCGCGGAGTCTCGGCGGAGTCTCGCCGGTGGTGGTGCGGGCGATGGCGAGCTCCTCCTCGCGCGAGGGGTAGCCGACCCCGATCATGAACATGAAGCGGTCGAGCTGGGCCTCGGGCAGGGGGTAGGTGCCTTCCTGCTCGATGGGGTTCTGGGTCGCGAGGACGAAGAAGGGCGGCTGCAGCTCGAAGCTGTGCCCCGCCACGGTGACGCGGTGTTCCTGCATCGCCTCCAGCATGGCCGCCTGGGTCTTGGAGGGGGCCCGGTTGATCTCGTCGGCGAGGACGATGTTGGCGAAGACGGGACCCTTCGCGAACTCGAAGCCCCGCCGCCCCGAACCGTCGTCCTGCAGGATCTCCGTGCCGGTGATGTCCATGGGCATCAGGTCGGGGGTGAACTGGATGCGGCTGAAGCGCAGCGACATCGTCTCGGCGAGGCGGGAGACGAGGAGGGTCTTCGCCAGCCCTGGGACGCCCATGAGGAGCGCGTGCCCCCGGGCGAAGAGGCAGATGGCGAGCTGCTCGACCACGGCCTCCTGGCCGACGATGACCTTGGCGAGCTCCGTCCGGAGGTCGTCGTAGGCGCGGCGGAGCTGATCGATGGCGGCGACGTCGTCTTCCTGGAAGGCGTCGGCGGAAGGTGGGGGATCGGACATGAGGACTCGGCGGATTCGGAATCCCCGACGATAGGGGAGGGGGGGGAGCGTGGAAAGGGGAATTTGGGGGAGGGCGCAACACGGAGCGTCATGAGCAAACGAAGCAAGGGGGAGTTTTTGGAGCGGTGCCGCAGCCGCAAAGGCCATTGGCGGATGAGCCGGAACCCGATCGTGCGAGCCGCGCTGAACAACCGTTGGCTCGGGGAGCAGGGAGTTCCCGACATGAGGACAATCTGGACCGTTCTGCACTACGGGCCGAAAGCCCGCGTCTGATTGGAACCGCCCTGTACGGACCCGTAAGCAGGGTGGTGCGGGACCCGTGGCTGGCTGAGTTCAATCTCAGTCAGTCGCGGGGACCCGATTCGGCAGTTCGGAT
>CAYMMC010000131.1:0-7725 GCA_964391125.1 uncultured Akkermansia sp. | reverse complement strand
CAGAGAGTTGGCGAGCCGGGTGGAGGAGCTGAGGGACCAGCCCGAGGAGGCATGGTTCGGCCATTCCAGCCTCGAGGCGACCGACGCCTTGCGGCAATCCCTGGGAATGGAGATCCGCGATTTCTCGACGCGGATGGCGGTCCTGGAGCGCCAGCTTTCCTCCCTGCGATCGTCCTCCTCCCGATCGGAGGATGGGGAAGGGGAGAGGCTTGCCGAACGATTCCGGGAGGCCCTCGAGGCGCTCGGGGGCGGCGCCCTTCCTTTGGATGAGGCGCTGGCGAAGCAGCTCGGCGGGATCGATCCGGCCGCATTGGCCGCAGGGACCTTGGAAAGCCTTTCCGCCGGGCAGCTCGAGGCTCTCCAGGAGCAGCTCGGCAAGGGGGCTGGGGCGCTCGGAGCGATGGAAGGACTCCCGGGGCTCGTAGAAGGGGGGCTGGATTTCGGCGAGGGGACCGATCCCTTCGGCGACGGACGCATGGAGAGCGGCGGCCTTTCGCGGGGACGCGGCGACGCTCCGCTGTTCTTTGGAGACGAGGAGGCCGGTCTCGGGACGACGAATCCCGAGCGGATCGGCAACGACGATGTTTCGAGGGCGGCCGCCGGCGAGGTCCTCGGCCTTGCCGAAACGGAGCGCGAGATCGACCGGAGCAGGCCCGGGCCGGTCGCGGGAGGTTCGGTGGAGTCGATGGGCAGAGGCGGCGAAGCGGTGTCGCGCGAGGCCCTGCTGCCGGAGGAGCAGGCCGTGCTGAAGCGCTACTTCAAGTGATCCGCGGCGGTTTTCCGGGGCCGGGATCGTCCTGGGCTGATTCCCTTCCCATCGCCCGGCGCCGGGCCGAGACGGCGAGGGAGAAGGCGAGGCGTTCGCCGTGCTTCAGGACCGAGAAGCGCACCGATTCGCGCTTGCCGTCCGGGGAGGTCCAGCTCGCCTGCCAGAAGAGGTATTCCGCCCCGGCGGGGCTGCGCTGCACGATCCTCGAGACGCCGACGACCCCGGAGCGGTTGCGCGCCGCCGGCGCGGTGTGGGAGCGGAGCGAGGCGGGGGAGCTGGCCCGGCCCCGTTCCAGCCGCGCCAGGAGCCGGTCCCGGTAGCGCTGGGCGCAGAGCAGGGCGGCCTCGGGCCCGCCCCAGGCCGAATCCGAAAAAAAGCGTCCGAACCGGACGCCTTTCCATTGCAGGCGGACCTGCCAGCCGTGAGTCGCGACGGATGCCTGGTCGAGGCGGGTGATGCCTGGCCTGGAATCGTCGCCGCTCACGGCTTCGGGAGGGGTGGGGGGATCATTCCTTCAGCGGAATCGCGAGGATGTCGCGCCGTCCGCCGACGTAGACCTGGACGAGGAGCACGTCGCCCTCGAAGGCATCGATCACCTTGCGGGCCTCGGCGACGTTGGCCACGTCCGCTTGGTCGATCTGGGTGATGACCATGCCGGGCCGCAGGCCCGCTTCGGCGGAGGGGGTGTCGTCCTTCACGCTCCTCACGAGGACGCCCTGGAGGGACTCGTCGAGCTCCAGGCTGGAGCGGGTCTCCTCGTCGAGATCGGCGACGCCGACGCCGTCGATGAGATCGTCGTTGCGGGAGCCGCCGGGACGGCGCACCGGATCGGTGGAGGCCAGGGGGTTGTTCTCGAGATCGCCGAGCTTCACCTTCACCTCCGACTTCTTCCCCTTGCGGACGATCTCGAAGACGACTTCGGAGCCCGGAGGGGTGTTGCTGATGTCGAGGCGGAGCTGCTGCATGCTGGAGACCGGCTTGTCGGCATAGCCGACGATGAGGTCGCCGGGCTTCATCCCCGCGGCGGCGGCGGGAGTCTTTTCGCCGACTTCGGCGACGAGGACGCCCTTGGTGTCCTCCTGTCCGAGGGCCTTGGCCATGTTCGCGTCGAGGTCCCGCAGGTAGACGCCGAGGAAGCCGCGCTTCACCACGCCGCCGCCGTCGAGGAGGCGCTGGACGATGTTCAGGGCCATGTTGGAGGGGATGGCGAAGCCGATGCCGATGTTGCCGCCGGCGAAATTCGACTGGATCGCGGTGGGGATGCCGATGAGGCGGCCTTCCGCGTCGACGAGGGCGCCGCCCGAGTTGCCCCGGTTGATGGCCGCGTCGGTCTGGATGAAGTCCTCGTAGCCGCCGCCGATGATGTTCACTTCGTTGCGGCCCACCGCGCTGATGATCCCCATGGTCGCGGTTTGCGGGAGGCCCAGGGGCGTGCCCACGGCGAGGACCACGTCGCCGATCTTCAGGGCCGAGCTGTCGCCGATGGTGACGTGGGGCAGGTCCTTGGCGTCGATCTTGACGAGGGCGACGTCGGTCTGCGGGTCCGCCCCGACGACGGTCGCCTCGTATTCCTTCCGCTTGTCGGAGGGCAGGGTGACCTTGATCTCGTCGGCGTCGCCGACGACGTGGTTGTTCGTCAGGATGTAGCCGTCGGCGGAGACGATGACGCCGGAGCCGAGGCCCTGCTCGCGCTGGTTGCCGCCGCCGTGGCGGTCGAAGAAGTCCTCGGGGAGGTCGGGGAACATGCGCCGGAAGAGCTCCTCCTGCTGCTGGTTCCGCTCCGGCGTGGCGACCGTCTTGGAGGAGAAGATGGTGACCACCGCCGGCATCACCCTCTCCAGGGCCGGAGCGTAGGACGAGCCGGGCGACTCGATCGGCGTCTTGTCAAAAACGACCTTCTTCTCCAGGTCGGCGTATTTGATCTCGTCGGCATGGAGGCCGGACCAGCCGGCGGCGGCGAGCGCGCCGAGGGCGAGGGCGGAAAGGATGGAACTCGAAGTGGATTTCATTTGCTGTCGGAGGGAGGTTATAGCTCCGGCGGAGGGCGCTGGGCAAGGAGCAACTGCCGGAATGTGGTTTGCCTATGGAGCGATGCGCCGCTAAGTATCCGTCTAAAAAACTCTCTCCTCCCGTCCCCATGCTGCCCGTGGTCTCCGACCTCCGCTCCGGCTCGATCGACCTTTCCGCCTCCGAACGCTCCCGCTACGCCCGCCACCTCACCCTTCCCGAGGTCGGCATCGCAGGGCAGCGGAAACTGAAGGCGGCCCGCGTCCTCTGCATCGGCGCGGGCGGCCTGGGCTCGCCGGTGGCGATGCACCTCGCCGCCGCCGGGGTGGGGGAGATCGGGATCGTGGACTTCGACCGCGTCGACTTCTCCAACCTCCAGCGGCAGTTGATCCACGGCACCTCCGACGTGGGGCGGCTCAAAACCGAATCCGCTGCGGAGCGGATCCACGAGATCAATCCCGAGGTGACCGTGACGGCCCACGAGGTCCGCCTCTCCGCCGCCAACGCCCTCGCCATCGCCGAGCCCTACGACCTCGTCGTCGACGGCACGGACAACTTTCCGACGCGCTATCTCTCGAACGATCTCTCTGCGCTGACGAGGAAGCCGAACGTCCACGGTTCGATCTTCCGCTTCGAGGGGCAGGTCTCGGTCTTCGCCCCCCACCTGGGCGGGCCCTGCTACCGCTGCCTCTTCCCCGATCCGCCGGCGCCCGGACTCGTCCCGAGCTGCTCCGAGGGCGGCGTGCTCGGCATCCTCCCCGGCATCGTCGGCGCGATGCAGGCGAACGAGGCGGTCAAGCTCCTCCTCGGCATCGGCGAGCCGCTCGTGGGCCGGCTCGTCCACTTCGACGCGCTGACCTTCCGCTTCCGCGAAATCCGCCTGCGGCGCGATCCCCGCTGCGCGCTCTGCGGCGAGACGCCGAGCCTGACGGAGCTCGAAGACCTCGAATTTTCCTGCGACATGAATCCTCCCGCCCTCCCTGAAATCGACGTCCACGCCCTCGCGGCCCGGATCGCCCAAGATCGGCCCTTCGTCCTCCTCGACGTGCGCGAGCCCGAGGAGCTAGAGATCGCCCGCCTCCCCGGATCGACCGCCATCCCGCTCGGCGATCTGCCCGAGCGCCTCGGCGAGCTCGATCCGGTCGCCGAGACCATCGTCCATTGCAAGGCCGGAGGGCGCAGCGCGAAGGCCCTGCGCCTCCTCCTCGACGCCGGTTTCTCGAACGCCTGCCATGTCCAGGGCGGCATCGACGCCTGGTCCCGCGAGATCGATCCCTCCGTTCCGCCGTATTGACGCCCGCCGCCATGGAACTCTCCGTCTCCGAGGAAGTCCTCGCGATGCTCGTCTGCCCGCGGACGCGGCAGCCTCTCCGCCTCGCCGCGTTGGAGGAGCTGGATGACTGGACCTCGGCCACGCCCTTCGAAGGCGCTCTCGTCGCCGCCGACGGCGCCACGGCCTATCCCGTCCGCGACGGCGTCCCCGTGCTGGTCGCGGCGGAAGCTCTGCGGAGAAGGGAGGCGTGAGGCAAGTCCGCCTCCGAACGCCGTCCCTCACCGCGAGGCGGGCCGCAGATTCTTGTTCTGCACGACGCCTTCGGTCCCGTCGGGAAGCTGGATGCCCGACCACTGTTCGCCCGGCTTGGTCACCATCACCGCCGTTCCCGCAGGGAGGGCGCGGATCTCGGACTGCATCTGGTCGGCCCCATAGACCATGAACTGGGCGGTGCTGGAGACGACGTAGGTGCCCGGCGAGGTCGAGCCCCCGTCGGAAGCTCCCGAGCGCGTCAGGCTGGGAACCGAAACCGAAGGCAGCGACGGCAAGGAGAGGCTCGGCTTCGGCAACGAAAAGCCAGAGCGCTCCTTCTCGACGGTCCGCCCAGGCAGGGAGAAGGATCCGGTCGACGAAGATTCGGTGGCGAAGTCGTCCGCGACGTCCGCTGCGGTCGCGCCGCCGGAGAGCCTGCCGCCTCGCGGCGCCTGGTCCACCGAACCGGCGGGGAACAGGCTGGCGTCGATCCCCGGAGCGGGCGCGGAGACTTTCTTCCGGCCGAAGCTGAAAAGGCCGCCGCCGCTGCGGCCGCTCTCCCTGGAGGTCGGGACGAGCGAATCCTCGTCCTCGGAATCGGAGCGGGAGAACAGACCGGGCCTCCTCCGTTCGGGCTCCGGGGTGGGCTCGGAGAACGAAACCGAGCGTGAGCTCGACGACGGTCGCTCGGACGATTGCCCGGAGCCGACGGGCGAGCGACCGTCCACGAGCGCCGCGCCGGAAATCCTCGGGACGGTTCCCGCAGGCGCGGACGGGGTGGGGGAGGAGGAGCGGCCCGGCGTGCCCGGGGCGAAGACCGGTTCGCTGTTGTCGCTGGGCGGCGGCGCCGCCGCCATCGTGGGCGCCCCTTCGTCGTCGTTGCCGCCGCCACCGCCGATGAAGGGCAGGCGCGGGGGGCGGATCGCGCCGAGGAAGCCGATGCCGTCGGACGGTTCGTCGTCGCCGCCGAACAGGGAGAAGCGCTTCCTCCCGCCGCTCGCGGCGGCACGGGCCGCCGCTTGCTCCTCCTCCGCGATCAGCGAGCTGATGAAGGCGTTGGGGACGTTGCGCTCGACGCGGACTCCGCCATTCTGCTGCCAGGTGGACATGTCGTTGGCCGACACCTTGTGGTGCTGGGCCGAGGCCGCTTCGAAGCGGAGGCGGTTCCGCATCGCGTCCTTGATCGCCTTGTTGGTCCGCGCGGCCTGCAGGGCGGCGTCTCGGTTGCGTTCCTCGATCGATTGGTCGGCGCTGCGCGCCATCGACGCGGCCGCCGCGTCCCCCTGCGCGCTCTGGGCGGAGGTCCGGACCTGCATCATCTCCACCTGCCGGCTCGTGATGGCGTTCGGCAGTCCGGAGGTCATCCCCGCCGCCGCGACCGGGTCGACCGGGTAGCTTGCTTCGGGCGACTGGGCCAGGAGAAGGCCGGGCGCCGTCGCCAGCACGGCGGGCAGGACGCGCCAGCGGACGCTTCGGGCGGGGGCTCGGAGTGGATCGGCCATCGGTAGTCGGGGAAGGGGGCGCCGCCGTCGGGACTTCGAAGGGATCGAGCCCGCCTGCGGCGACAATGGGGTGCTCGAACCGAGCGCGTGACGAAAGACTCTCTCAAGTTTTTTAAAAAAATCAATCCTTCTGTCGCGGAAGCGTCGGATCGACCCCTTATCAACGCATTTGCGTTTACATCTCTTAGCGTTTTTGATAGCCTCTCTCCATGCGGAGCCTTGGCCGCCCCGGTCCGGCCCTTCCCGATGCCGAGGGGAGGCCTCCGGGAACGGCGCCGGAGCCGCCACCACGAATTCCGAGACCATGAAACCGATCCTCGCCGCCCTCCTTGCCCTCGCCGCCGTGGCGCTCGTTCCGCTGCAGGCTCAGAACGCCTCGCAGAACAAATACAACCAAGGCGTCCTCCTCTTCAACCAGGGCAAGTTCGGCGAGGCGCTGGTCCTCTTCGAAGAGGTCCTCCAGGCCCGGCCCGACTTCGTCTACGCCCGCAGCTACGCGCAGAAGTGCAAGACGGCCATCGCGCAGAACCTCGGCCCGAAGAACGACCTCGAGGATCGTCTCGCCCGCCTCGTCGTCCCCGAAATCGCCTTCTCCGACGCCCCCGTCGGCGACGTCCTCGACTACCTTGCCGCCCGCGCCCAGGAGATCTCGAAGGGCGAAACCGTGGTCAACTTCATCTACAAGGGCACGCCCGAGCAACGCAACGGCACCCTCGTCACCCTCTCCCTCCGCAACGTTCCGCTGAACGAAGCCATCAAATACGTGGGCCAGTTGAGCCGTTCGGCCATCAAATACGAGCCCCACGCGGTCGTCGTCGATCCCGGTGCGCCCGCCGGCCCCGACCCGGGCTCCGCCTCGCCGGCCCCGCAAGCGCCCTGAGGGCGGCGCCGCCTCCGCTCCGATCCCGTGCGACTTCGGTGAACGCGCCCCGCATCATCCTCACCGGAGGCCGAGGCGGTCTCGCCGGCGCCCTCGCCGCCGAGTTCCGGGCCGCCGGAGCCGAGGTCCTCCAGCCCGGACGGGACGAACTCGACGTGCGCTCCGCCGCGTCGGTCGAAGCCTACTTTTCCGCCTTCGAGCGCATCGACGTGCTCGTCAACAGCGCCGGCATCGCCGGCGACCGGCTCTTCGCCCGGCTAGGCCCCGAAGCCTGGGACGAAGTCCTCGACACCAACCTCAAGGGCGCCTTCCTCTGCTCCCGCGCCGCCGCCCGGGCGATGATGAAGCGGCGCGACGGCCACATCGTGCAGGTCGGCTCCCATTCGGCCTTTCATCCTTCCATCGGGCAGAGCGCCTACGCCGCGAGCAAGGCCGGCCTCGTCGGGCTGACCAAAAGCCTCGCCAGGGAGCTGGGGCCCCGGAACGTCCGGGTGAACTGCGTCCTCCCCGGCTTCCTCGACACCCCCATGACCGCCCGCCTGCCGGAGGGCGTCCGCGCCGCCGCGCTGGCGAGGCACAGCCTGGGGCGCTTCAACACCGTGGAGGACGCGGCCCGTTTCGTTCGCCTGCTCGCCACTCTCGACCACGTCTCCGGCCAGGTCTTCCAGCTCGATTCCCGGGTTTGAAAGACCCGGTTCCGGGATTTGAATGCGTCGGAGATGGGTGTAGACTGGCAATACGGCGCCGCTGGAGGCGGACGATTCATCTTTCAGGAAGGGTGGTCGAGTGGTTTATGGCAGCGGTCTTGAAAACCGCCGACGGGAAACCGTCCGTGGGTTCGAATCCCACCCCTTCCGCCATCGGTCCTCCGCCGGTCCGAGCGCAGCCGGCCCGGCGGAGGACCGATCCGGAATGCGGGATGAGAACGCCGTTCGATTCGCAGCGAGCCAGGGCGAGCGGAGAAAGACGGAGGCGTCAGCCGAAGTCAATCCCACCCCTTCCGCCATCGGTCCTCCGCCGGTCCGAGCGCAGCCGGCCCGGC
>CAYMMC010000130.1:0-7751 GCA_964391125.1 uncultured Akkermansia sp. | reverse complement strand
TCCGCGGAGATCGGCGATCTCGCCGCCCTCGCCGGGGTATTGGAAGACCGCTCCTATCAGTTCCTCGCCGACGGCGGCGAAGTCGAAGGTTTCGGGCGCGCCGACCGCGATCTCGATGTCGAGGGGCTCGGCGCGGGTGCGGACGACGTCGAGCGTCTGGGAAAAGCAGGCCTCGCTGACGAAGAGGACCCGGCCCTTCGGCCGCATGCCGACGGCGAGGGACATGGCCTCGGCCACGGCGGTGGCCTCGTCGAGCAGGGAGGCGTTGGCCACGGGCAGGGCGGTCAGCTCGGCGATCGCGGTCTGGAAGTTGAGGAGCGCCTCGAGGCGGCCCTGCGAGATCTCGGCCTGATAGGGCGTGTAGGCGGTGTACCAGCCGGGATTCTCCAGAACGCAGCGCTGGATCACCGGAGGCGTCACCGTGCCGTAGTAGCCGCGTCCGATGCAGGAGACGCGCTCCGCGTTCTTCGAGAGGATGCCGTGCAGCTTCGCGAGGGCGGCGGTCTCGTTCAGCGCCGGAGGCAGGTCGAGGGGGCGATCGTCGAGGAGGTCGGCGGGCACGACCTCGCCGATGAACTCCTCCATCGAGGCGCAGCCCAGCGCCGCGAGCATGCCCGCGACCTCCGCGGGGGAAGGGCCGAGATGGCGGTCGGCGAAGGCGGAGGGGTCAGGAGAGGTGTTCACGATAGGAGGTCGCGTTCAGGAGTCCTTCGAGTTCCGCCGGATCGGCGAGCCGGATCTTCACCATCCAGCCGGCCCCGTAGGGGTCCTCGTTGACCGGCTCGGGCGCGTCGGCGAGGCCGGAGTTCACTTCCACGACCTCGCCGGAGACGGGGGCGTAGATGTCGTTCGCCGCCTTGACCGACTCGACCACGGCAAAGGGCTCGCCCTGCTTCACGACGCGGCCCACTTCGGGCAGCTCGAGGTAGACCACGTCGGTCAGCTCGGCCTGGGCGTGGTCGCTGATGCCCACGGTCGCGGCGGTCGGGTCGGCGGGATCGATCCACTCGTGGGAATCGCGGTAGAGAAGGGAGTCGGGCACGTTCATAGGCTAAGCGGCTGGAAGGAACGCAGCCAACAAACCGAAATCCCGCCCTCTGACAACGGAGATTGTCGGAATGGCGCAAAATTTACGGGGTCCGCCGGGGAAAAGCGGCGATTCAGGGCTCGATCCGCGGGATTTCTCCGCTCGGGCGATCACGGACTCGCCGCTCCGCAGGCGCCGAGGCGGCCGCCTCCCAGGCGAGCAGCGCCCGCTTCCGCCCCGCCCCCCAGCGGTAGCCGGAAATCGCTCCCGTCCCCCGGATGACGCGATGGCAGGGAATGAGGAAGGCCAGTGGATTCGCCCCCGCCGCCGTGCCCACCGCCCGCGCGGCGCCGGGGCGTCCGATCGCCTCGGCGAGCCGGCCGTAGGTGGAAAGCGCGCCGGGAGGGATGGCCAGCAGCGCCCGCCAGACCCGCAGTTGGAAGGCCGATCCGCGCACCCAGGCGCGGAGGGGTGGCGTCTGTTTCCGCTCCGTGGCGGGCGCGAACAGGGCGCCGATCCGCTCCGCCGCGAAGGCGTCGTCCCGCCGCCAGTCCGCCTGCGGCCAGGTCGTGCGCACTGCGGCGGGGTCCGCCGGCTCCGCGCCGTCGAGAAAGGAGAGCAGGCAGATCCCCCGGTCCGACTCCCCGATCAGGCATCGGCCGAAGGGCGATCCCGCCGTGCCCCAGCGGATCGCCATGCCCGACCCGCCACCCTTGATCTCGCCCGGCGTGGCCGCCTCCAGGGAGACGCAGAGGTCGTGGAGCCTGCCCGGCCCCGACAGCCCCGCGCCCGTCGCCGCGTCGAACACCGATTCGCCCCGCGCGAGCCGCTCCTTGGCGTCGGCGAGGGTCAGGCATTGCAGGAAGGCCTTCGGCGTCACTCCCGTCCAGCGGACGAACTCGCGGTGGAAATGCGATTCCCCGAGTCCCGCCCGGGCCGCCATCTCGGCGAGCGAGGGCTGCGCCGGGGCCTGCTCGTCGAGCCAGAGGAGGATGCGCTCCATGCGGGCGTAGGAAGTCATGGCCCGACGGTAGGCGGAAAGGCGGCGCCCGACCACCCGCTTCTTGCGGCGATTTCCCGCGGCGGATTCGGTGCGACCGCCGATGGCGTCGCCCCCGTCCGTCAGTCCGCCTCCGGAGTCCCGAAGAACTCCTCCCACTCCGGCTCCTTGAAGCCGACGAGACCGCCGCGGTCCGTCAGCAGGAAGGGGCGCTTCACGAGGTTTCCGTTCGAGGCGAGCAGGGCGAGGGCTTCGTCCTCGCCCATGGAGGGGAGCTTCGCCCCGAGCTTCATCTCCCGATAGTCTCCGCCCGCAGTGTTGAAGAGCCGCTTGATCTCGCCCCGGTAGAGGGAAAGCATTCGCCGCAGCTCCTCCTGCGACGGCGGGCGCTCGCGAATGGGAATCTCCTCGAAGTCCAGTCTTCGGGCCTTCAGCCATTTCACGGCCTTCCGGCAGGTGTCGCACTTGGCGTAGGTGTGGATGCGCATGGTCGGAGAGGGGAGCACGGGGGGACCCAAGCCTAGCGATCCGGGCGACGCGATCAAGCCCGAAGGCGCACCGACGGCGTCGCATGGCGCCAAATGGAACGACGCCGGGATGAAGCCGACCGGGAACGTCATGGGCAGGCGAAGCAAGGAGGCGTTTCCGAAGCGGTGCCACGAGCGCTGTCCCCGTAGGGATCGCCAGGCAAGGGCCGGATGCTCGACGAGGTCTGCGAAACCTTTGGCTGGGAGCGCACGCACGCCGCCAAGGCGTTCGACGACCGGGTTGCCCTTGGGAAGAGTGTCCGAATGCGGGGCAAACCATGCCTGTCGAGCTTCGGCCGATCCGGCAGGTCCCATTTCATCGGGGGGAGGGGTGCGACGGACGGTCTTGCCGCGAGGCGGGTGGGGCCGTGCGGCCCGCGCGGTCGACCGGGCGTCCCTACGACCTTCGTTCCCCGAGCGGGCCGCTCGGGGCTACCCTCGGACACCACGGCGGTGCGCGGGAGGATGATGGGATGGGCGGGAAAGGCCTTCGAGCTCTCCCGAGGAACGAGGTCACGGGCCGCTTCGGGCGGCTCCAGTCCCCAGGCCGCCGGTTCTGCCGGAGGTATCCGATTTCAAACCGGTTCGTCCTGCCCGATGATCTGCACCTCCGTCTCCAGCTCGATGCCACGCTCCCTCAGGGCCGCCGCCTTGATCTCGGTGATCAGGCCCAGCACCTCGCGGGCGCTGGCCTTGCCTTCGTTGACGATGAAGTTTCCGTGGACCTCGCTGACCTTGGCGGCTCCGACGGCGCGTCGCTTCAGGCCCATCTCGTCGACGAGCTGGCCGGCCCCGATGGGGCCGGGATTCTTGAAGATGCAGCCTACGCTGGCAGTAAAGAGACGAACTGGAGTCGAAGCTAGCATGACAAGTTGAATCACGATTTCGTCTCAATATTCCTTCGAATGATCTCCTTCACGAAATCCGGCACGGTCGCCCCGCAAGCGGTCGCGTCATCCTTCAGCTGGTCATACTGCGCCACCTCGTCCCCTTCCCAAATCAAGTCGATCCTTCGAATCTGCCGCATCGCCACATGGGAATAGGATTCCGGGTAGGCCCAGTAGCACGAGAGGCAAACCTTCGCGTCCTTTCGGGCCGTCCAGTTCTCGCAATGCTCGCACGACCATGATTTCGCCCGGTTGGCGGAGCCGCAGAGCAGCATGAACTCTTCGGGATCGAACGCCGCAGCCTTGTCCTCTCCCGCCACCTCGTAGGGCACCCGGTGGTCGATCTGCAAAAGGCGTTCGTCCATCGCCTCCAAGTAGATGAAGCATTTGCATCCGTATTTCTCGACCAGTTTTTCCTTCAATTCCTTGGAAAGGGCCGTCCGGCCATCGAACCTCTTGAGACGAACCTTTTCAGGATCGCCGAATTTGTAGGCCCCGATCTTTCTTCCGTTGGATGCCTCCACCCGGAAGGTCACGAGCGGGATGCCATGCTCGCGCACGTCCCGCGCCGCCCGCGGAGGGTGATCGTAGCCATACTGATTTTTAAGCTCCTCGGTCGTGATATGGCCATGCTCAAGAATATGGTCGATGACCGTCCGGGGACGCTTCGCGGCCACGGAACGACAAAGTTCCAAGAATTCTTCAGGATGCTCTGCCATAGCCCACGGGTTCCTCCAAAAGACAAAGCTGCTCAACCTTCCGGCTCGGCAGAAACATCGAGGTCGCGCCAAGCTCCTCCGCGAGCGGACGAGACAGATAGAGAGACTCGACCGTGATGGCTTCCTGACCCAGGAGGGTTGCCTGGGAGGATCTGCCCGCCTCGATCTCGACGAGAACGATGTCGAGAAAATCCGGTAGCGGTTCGCCGTAGGACTTGTCGCCGAGACGCCCATCGTAGCTCACCAGGTAGCGGATGCCCCTCCGGTTCAATTCTTCAAGTCCGGCGACGAAGTCGGCGAACTCGATGCCGGATGAGTAGCGGTGGTCGCGGGTGTTGCAGACCCCCTGGTAGGGCGGGTCCATGTAGACGACGTCACGAAGAGTGACCTTTCCAAATACCTCCCGATAGTCCAGCGAGGTGAAAGCCGCCTTCCCGCGAAGCAATCCAGAAACGGCAAGGAGGTTCGCACGCATCCTGACCGGATGCGTTCCCAATCGCCGCTTGTCCGGACTCTGATTGAACTCCCCATCACTGTTGTAGCGCACGGCCCCCTTCACGCATCGTGCCAGAAGGTAGAGGAGTAGCCGGGCGTCTCCCGTTGCGTTGAACCGCTCCCGGATGGAGTAGAAGTGTTCTAGGTGGTCGGTCGCCTCGTCCCTCCAGATCGATTCGTAGAAATCGGCGGTCTGTTCGGGGTGGTTCACGATCCTCTCCAAAAGCTCGATCAGAGGTCGGTTGCCGTCGTTCAACCAGTAGCCACGGCTGCGGCTTCTTCCCGCGCAGGCGAGCGAGATGGCACCCGATCCGGCGAAGGGTTCGACAAGCCGCTCCATTTTTCTTGGCAGATAATCGAGGATGCGCGGGGCGAGGCTACGCTTACTTCCTTGATATTGGAAGGGCTGAGGAATGTTCATCGGAACATTATAACGATCAAAAACTCGGTAATGCAAGTCTTTTCTCCACGGGTTCTTCAAACCGGTTCGTCCTGCCCGATGATCTGCACCTCCGTCTCCAACTCGATGCCACGCTCCCTCAGGGCCGCGGCCTTGATCTCGGCGATCAGGCCCAGCACCTCGCGGGCGGTCGCCTTGCCTTCGTTGACGATGAAGTTTCCGTGGACCTCGCTGACCTTGGCGGCTCCGACGGCGCGTCGCTTCAGGCCCATCTCGTCGACGAGCTGGCCGGCCCCGATGGGGCCGGGATTCTTGAAAATGCAGCCGGCGCTGGCGGCGATGGGCTGGGAGGCCCGGCGCTTCTCCTTCGACGCGGCCATGCGCTCCGCGATCTCCTCGTCGGGGGTGGGCGTGCCCTTGAAGACGGCGGAAACCGCGATGTTGTGGGCCAGTTCGGGAACGTGGCGGTAGTGGTGCTTGATCTCGGCGACCGGCTTTTCGAAGACGGTCCCCCCGGCATCGACCATGGTCACGCTCGCCACTTGCCCGAAGGTCTCCCGCCCCATCGCGCCGGCGTTCATCCGCAGGCTGCCGCCGACGTTGCCGGGGATGCCCTCCATCCACTCGAAGCCGCCGAGTCCGGCGGACTGGGCGGCGGCGGCGAGGGCCTTGTATTTCACTCCCGCGCCGGCGTGGATGCTGTCGCCCTCCACGCGCAGGGCCGAGAACTCGCCCCGCACGGGATGGACCACGACGCCGGGGATGCCCCCGTCGCGGACCAGCAGATTGGACCCGCGTCCGACGACCCGCAGGGGAATGCCGCTCTCGGCGCAGAACTTCACGACGCGGGCCAGTCCCGCCACCGTGGTCGGCTCGATCCAGAACTGCGCGGGGCCGCCCACCTTCATCGTGGTGTGGCGGCGCATCGGCTCGTAGAGCTTCAGCACGCCGTCCGCTTCGTCGAGGATCTCGCGGAGGCGGTCGAGCGTGCCGAGATCCCTGGCCAGCCGCGTCCCGGCCTCGTGGATGTTCCCCGCACCGAGGGTGACGAGCCAGTCCTCCGGCTTGAGCTTCTGCCCCACGGCGAGATGAAGCGTGGAGAGGTCGGGATGGAAGAGCACCTTCCCGACTTCGCCGTGCTCCAGGACGGCATCGACGACGGTCTGCCCGGAGACGCCGGGGATGGGCGCTTCGCTCGCGGCGTAGACGTCGGTGACCCACAGCTCGTCGACGCCCTCGAAACAGCTTCCGAACTCGTCGCGGAGCAACTGGGTGCGGGTGTAGCGGTGCGGCTGGAAGAGGACGATGAGCCGACCGGCATGCTGCGAACGCGCCGTCTGGATCGTCGCGGCGATCTCCGAGGGATGGTGCCCGTAGTCGTCGACGATGGTGACCCGCTCGCTGTGGCGCTTCAGCTCGAAGCGCCGCTTCGCCCCGCGGAAGGAGCCCAGGGCCTCGTCGATGCGGTCGAAGGCGACGCCCAGCTCCAGGGCGAGCGCCACGACGGCGAGGGAGTTGAGCACGTTGTGCCGCCCCGGGATGCCGAGGCGGACGCGACCGAGCTCTTCGCCGCGGCGGAGCACGGCGAACTCGGTGCCCGCCCCGCGCGGGGCCAGGTCGCAGGCGGAGAAGTCGTGGTCGCGGCTCCAGCCGTAGGAGACGGCGTTGGGGCGGTGCCGGCAGAGCCTCCGCGCCTCGGGATCCTCGCCGCAATAGACGATCTTGCCCGCCGTCTGGTCGCAGAAGCGGCCGAAGACTTCGCAGATGGCGTCGATCCCATCGTAGAAGTCGAGATGGTCCGCCTCGACGTTCAGGAGAATGGCGTGCTCGGGGTGGAAATTGACGAGCGTGCCGTCGCTCTCGTCCCCTTCCGCCACGAAATGCTCGCCCTCGTCGTCCCAGCAAGCATTGGTTCCCAGGATGGGGATCTCGGCCCCGACATAGTGCGAGGGCGACTTGCCGCCGACCCGCAGGACGTGCGCGGCGAGCGCCGAGGTGGTGGTCTTTCCGTGGGTGCCGGCGACGACGACGCCCTTCTTTCCCAACATGATCGCGGAGAGGGCCTCGGCCCGGCGCAACAGGGGGATGCCCCGCCTCGCCGCCTCGTCGTAGGCCGCGTTGCCCGGCTTGATGGCACTGGAGTAGACGACCACGTCGGCCCCCTCGACCGCCTCGGCGCAGTGCGGACTGGAAAAGGCGAGGCCCGCCCTCTCCAGCCTCTCGGTTTCCCGCGTGGTGACGCGATCCGAACCGGAGACCCGATGCCCGAGACCGAGCAGCAGCGAGGCGAGCCCGCTCATGCCCGATCCGGCCACGCCGATGAGATGGACGTTGAGGGCTTCGTCGCGCCGCGCGAAACGCTCGCCCCAGGTTTTGCAAAGGTCGCTCATGGTGTCAGAAAAAGGGAAGAGGTCTCGACGGATCGGCCCGTCTATGGAGTGCGCCGGTTCCCGGCGCTTTGGATTCGGACGCCGAGGGAGCTGCGAGACAAGGAGAAAGCTTCGGGCCTTCTTGCCGGATTCGATCCAAAGCGGCGCGGAGCGCCGCGCTCCAAAGCACGGGAAACGAAGTCCACGAGAATGTGGACAATACGACCTTCCCTCCCGGCTTCATCTCCATTTCACCCCAAACTCCCCGAAATGACCTCGCAGACCCGCTCCGAAGCATCGGGAACGGACAGATTTTTCGCAGCCTCC
>CAYMMC010000129.1:0-7809 GCA_964391125.1 uncultured Akkermansia sp. | reverse complement strand
AGGGCGAGGGGCCTGTCGCGGCTTTGGTTCTCGCGCTCGATCCAGCGGTCCTTGTAGGAATAGGGGATGCCGAGATCGCGGCAGCGCCCCTCGATCTCGCGGGTGAAGCCGGGATCGAAGGCGGAGGAGGCGTCCTTCTCCCGCAGGACGAGATCCTGCGCGGAAGCGCTCTCCGGAGTGGGGTAGGGGCTGGTGTCGAGGACGAGGAGGCGGTTGGTCGCCACGTCCTCGCGCAGCAGCCAGGAGAGGGCGTAGCGCCAGCTTCTGCCCGCTTCCTCCTGCGCGGTGAAGAGCGCCGTCCCGGGAAAGCCGCGACGGAAGAGATGCACGATGAGGGCGGCGCCGAGGACGTTGTCGAGCTGGGCGGAGAGGTGGGAGCCGCTGACGCGGAGCCGGTCGAGGAAGGAGACGGGGGTGCCGGGCTGGAGGAACTCGAGCCCTTCGATCTCGAAGAGGAGGTTGCGGCGGAATTCGCAGAGGCGGCTGGAGGAGATGGTGCCTTGGCCGAGGTAGGTGCCGGTGTAGGGCAGGTGCGCCTGGACGCGCTGGCCGGTGAAGCGCCCCGAGATGGAGGCGAGCATCTGCTCGGAGACGGAGTCGCCGCTGAGGTCGCCCTGGTTTCCGGCGATGAAGGCGGCGTATTGGAATTCGTTGGGGCCGGTGCAGAGGAGGCCGTGGCGGTCGATGTGGGCGCTCAGGATCAGGCTGTCGGGGGCCTCCCCGCGGGCGACGAGGACGCCGAGGTGGTGCTCGACCGAGACGCCCACCTCCTCCAGCTCCCGGCGCAGGACGCGGAAGAAGGACTCCTCCGTGCCGACGACGGAGGGCTCGCGCACGAATCCCCGGAGGATCTCGAGGAAGTCGTCGAGCTCGGCGTCGCCATCGTCGGTGGCGGCGGAGCAAGGGGAGGGTGGCTGGCTGCGTGAAACGCTCAAAACTGCTTGGAAAGGTCCGCCTCCCCCGGCGGAATGGCAACGCGGAAAGTGCGCCTCCCCGTCCGCTCAATACAGCTCCACCGGCGAGCGCTTTCCGTCCTCCACGCTGAGGATGCGGGCTTGCTCCTCGCCGAGAGTGTCGACGCGGAGATCCCAGATCTGCCCGTCGATCTCCTGGAAGCGCTCGATCGACCAGGGATCGGGAGGCGCCATGTTCGCCTTGGTTCGCTCGATGCGGACGAGGGCGTCGTGGAGCAGGGGATCGGGCAGGGTGGCGACGACCTCGGCCGCCTTCTCGACGAGCTCGACGCGGTGGCAGATCATGGCGAGGTCGTTGCCTGCCTCGATGCAGGCGCGGATGGTGTCCTCGAAGGTGACCTCGTTGAGCACGGCGCCCATGTCGAGGTCGTCGGTCATGACCAGCCCCTCGTAGGCGAGCTGGTTGCGGAGGAACTGGCCGACGATGTTCTTCGACAGCGAAGCCGGCCAGCGGGGGCGGTCGGCGTCCCAGCAGGGATAGTGCGAATGGCAGGTCATGAGGCTGTCGAGGTCGGGCAGGAGGGCGCGGAAGGGCCGCAGCTCCGCGGCCTCCATCTCCTCGAGGGTCTTGTCGATCACGGGCAGCTCGTGATGGGGATCGACGGAGGCGGAGGCGTAGCCGGGGAAGTGCTTGCCCGAACTGAGGATGCCCTCGCGCCGCAAGGCGGCGTTGAAGACCGAGGCCTTGCCGATGACCTCGTCCGGCGTCGTGCCCCAGCAGCGTCCCTTGAGCGAATTGTCGGCCTCGTCGTCGAAGGAGATGTCGAGGACGGGGCAGAGGTCGAGGTTGAAGCCGAAGATCCGCAGGATCTGGCCCGTGAGGCGGCCGTGGCGCTCGATCAGCCTGAGGTCGTTCTTCTTGCGGAGCTGCTGCGCGCTCGGCGGCTCGCTGCCGATGAGGCGGAGCCGGGAGACGCGCCCGCCCTCCTGGTCGATCGTGACGAAGGGCTCGAGCTCGCTGAGGTCGCGGAGGTCGTCGATCAGCTTCCGGAGCTGTTCGGGCGACTGGATGTTGCGGCCGAAGAGGATGAAGCCGCCCGGCTGCAGCTTCTTGAAACGCCGCGCGGTGTCGGGATCGAGTTCGGCGCCGGGGACGCCGGTGAGGAGGAGCTGGCCGAGGGGGGCGCTGGCATGCATGGGGCGGTGGGGAAAGGGGGAAGGGTTCGAGATTGGCGACCGCCGGGCCTCGCCTGCCGGAGAACGACGCCGACGGCGACTTGCCGCACATCCCGGCGACCGACTTCGCGCCCTCCGCTTCGCGGGAGGAGTCGGGGCGACTGGATTCGAACCAGCGACCTCCTGGTCCCAAACCAGGCGCACTACCAGGCTGTGCTACGCCCCGCCGCGTCGGAAGGATCGACGGAACTCCACTAGTCCGCTCCGGCGGCGCAGGTTTCAAGCGCCAATTTCCACGTCCGGCGGCCCGCTTTCCAGTTGGTTTTCGCCGCAAAGCGGATAGCTTGTCCGCCCGCGAAATTCCCCAGCCCATGCCGGATTCCCCAGAGCCACAGCGAAAGACCCTCGACGAGCGCGCCCAGATGTCCGATCTCGAGCGCCTGCGCCATTCCTGCGCCCACGTTCTCGCCACGGCCATCGCGAAGCTCTGGCCCGACGCGCAGTTCGCGGCCGGCCCGCCGGTGGAGAACGGCTTCTACTACGACGTCGACCTCGCCCACCGCATCACCCCCGACGACTTCCCCGCGATCGAGGAGGAGATGCGGAGGATCGCGAAGGAGAACCAGGTCTTCGAGAAGGTCGAGGTCTCCCGGGCGGAGGCCCTCGAGCTCGCGCAGAAGGGCCGCCTCGCCGCCCTCGGCGAACGCGACGTGCCGAGCCGCTTCAAGATCGACCTGCTCGGCGACATCCCCGAGGGCGAGGCGATCTCGCTCTACAAGAACGGCGACTTCTGGGATCTCTGCGCCGGGCCCCATGTCCCGCGCACGGGCAACTGCAAGGCCTTCAAGGTGATGAGCGTGGCCAGCGCCTTCTACAAGGGCGACGCGGCCAACCCGCAGCTCCAGCGCGTCTACGGCACCGCCTTCAAGAACAAGACCGAGCTGGAGGAGCACCTCGTCCGGCTGGAGGAGGCGAAGCAGCGCGACCACCGCAAGATCGGGAGGGAGCTGGACCTCTTCCACATCGACGAGGCGGTCGGCCAGGGCCTCGTCCTCTGGAAGCCGAACGGAGCCGTGATCCGGCAGGAGCTGCAGAACTTCATCGGCGAGCATCTCGAACGCCAGGGCTACAGCCAGGTCTTCACCCCGCACATCGGCAAGCTGGGGCTCTACCGCACCTCGGGGCACTTCCCCTACTACGCGGATTCCCAGTTCCCCCCCGTGGTCGAGCGCGAGAGCCTGAAAGCCCTCGCCGACGAGGGCTGCGGCTGCGGCGAGCTCTCCAACCGGCTCGAATCGGGCGAGATCGACGGCTTCCTCCTGAAGCCGATGAACTGCCCGCACCACATCAAGATCTTCCAGAGCAACCACCACAGCTACCGCGACCTGCCGGTGCGCCTCGCCGAGTTCGGCACGGTCTACCGCTGGGAGCAGTCCGGCGAGCTCGGCGGCATGACCCGGGTGCGCGGCTTCACCCAGGACGACGCCCACCTCTTCTGCACCGAGGACCAGGTCCGCGACGAGATCGTCGGCTGCCTCGAGCTGGTCAAGATCGTGCTCGGCACCCTCGGCATGACGGACTACCGCGTCCGCGTCGGACTGCGCGATCCCGATTCCAGCAAATACGTCGGCGATCCCGAGAAGTGGGACCGCGCCGAGGCCGCCTTGCGCGAGGCCGCCGCGACCCTCGGCACGCCCTTCGCCGAGGAGCCGGGCGAGGCCGCCTTCTACGGGCCGAAGATCGACTTCGTGGTCAAGGACGTGATCGGCCGCGAATGGCAGCTCGGCACGGTGCAGGTCGACTACAACCTGCCGGAGCGCTTCGGTCTCGAGTACATCGGCGCCGACAACGCCGCGCATCGTCCCGTGATGATCCACCGGGCGCCCTTCGGCTCGATGGAGCGCTTCGTGGGGGTGCTCATCGAGCACTTCGCCGGCAAGTTCCCGACTTGGCTGGCGCCGGAGCAGGCCCGGGTGCTGCCCATCTCCGAGAAGTTCTTCGAAACCGCCGATGCGGTCCATGCGAGCTTGCGCGAGGCCGGAGTCCGGGCGACGGTGGACCGCTCCCACGACAAAGTGGGGGCGAAAATTCGTCTTGCCCAGTTGGCGCGGATTCCGTATATGTTGATCATCGGAGCGAAAGAACAGGAATCGAACCAAGTCTCCCTCCGTCACCGCGACCGCGGCGACGAAGGTTCGCTCGATGTCGGCGAGTTCCGCGAGCGCATCGCCGCGGAGATCCGCTCGCGCTCCCTATGACGTGGATCGTCCCATCCCCGTTGCACCCCGTGGCGGCCGACCGAGGCTCCGCGTCCTTTCCGCCTTCCGGACTCCGCTCCGGGGGCCCCCTGAACCCCACACCTGCCGGAGGTACCCCGCCATCGCCAAGCAACCCATGAAACGCCGGCCGCGTCCGCCACGGACGCGGGTCAACGACCGAATCCGCTGTCCCGAGATCCGCGTGATCTACGGAGAGCACAACGTGGTCCTGCCCACGTGGAAGGCCCTCAACAAGGCCCGCGAGCTCGGTCTCGACCTCGTCGAGATCGCGCCCAACGCGAGGCCGCCGGTCTGCCGCATCGTCGACTACGGCAAGTTCAAATACGAGCAGTCGAAGCAGAAGAAGTCGGACAAGCCGAAGAAGCGGGAGAAGGAGGTCAAGTTCCGCGTCAACATCGGTCCGCACGACTACTCCATCAAGATGATGCATGCCGAGGACTTCCTCGCGCACGGCTTCAAGGTCCGCATCCAGCTCCAGTTCCGCGGACGCCAGATGGCGCACAAGGACCTGGGCTTCGCCTTGATGGAGAGGATCAAGGAGGATCTCGCCGGCATGGCCCACGTCGATCTCGAGCCGAAGCTGAACAACCGCAACATCCTGATGATGGTGTCGCCCCTGCCTGCGGAGAAGCAGAAGCGGAAGTTCCGCAAGGACGGCGCCACGGTCGATCTCGCCGAAGCCGAGGCCGCGATGGAGGCCTACGACGACGAGGACGACGAGGACGACGACTATGACGACGACCTCGACGGGGAGGAGGGCGACGAAGCCGACGATCCCGAAGGGGAAGACGAGGCGGACGGGGACGATTCGAAGTGAGTCCCGCCCTTCCAGCACCGGAGGGAGGGCCCGGCGGCAAGCGCTGCGAAGTTCGCGGGAACTTCGACGAACGTTCTTGGCAATCCGGCCGAGAGAGATTCTAAGGAATTTCGCTGACCCGCGCCGGGCTGCCGATGGAGCCGGGGCCGAGACGGATCTTCGGCGCGTCCGTCTCCGCCAGCTCCGCGCGGGACGTCCGCGGGGACCGCTCGTGGCAGGCTCTCAACGCCTCTGCTCGAGCGCCCAGAAGGCCTCGCCGACGCCGGGGGCGGCCATGGCGTCCTCCCCGCATCCGTATCGCTGCAGGAAGCTCCGCTGCGACGAAAGCGCCGCCGTGCCGATGCCCAGCTCGAGGCCCCAGGCGACGAGATCGGCGAAGTTCACGTCGGCGGTGAGGTCCTGCCTGCCGAAGCGGGCGTAGATCCCGGCGCCCTCGGCCCGCTCGTGGCGCCAGTAGCCGCGCATCGTTCCGCCCGGCCGTCTCGCGTAGATCTCCGCCGCCGTCGCGCCGCCGTAGTCGATCGTCAGCATCGATCCCTCGCGCCAGGCATCCGCCCATTCCGCGAGCCAGCGGCGGAAGGACGGCAGGATCTCGATGCGCTGCCCCTCGGGCGGGTCGGGCAGGGCCAAGGCGGAAAAGCGCGACGCATCCAAGCCGGAGGGCAGCTCGCGGAACTCCTCCCGCAGACCCTCGCCCGCCCCGTGCCGCACCCAGACTTCGCGCCAGGCTCCGCCCTCGCGGCGCAGCCACTTCGCGGGAAAGGCGTCGACGAGCTCGTTGGAGACGATCAGGGCGCGTCCTCCGGCAGCCTCCAGCGCCTCGGCGGGCGAGGCGTGCCAAGCGACGGCGGATCGGCCGAGGCGCCGCCGCTGGCGCTCCCTCAGCAGGGGCGAGACTTCGACGAGATGATAGCGGATCCGGCGCCGCCCGAGCCAGCCGAGCGCCTTCAGCGCCTCGGCGGCGAGAGCTCCGTTGCCGCCTCCGATCTCGACCAGGGAGACCGGTCCCCGCCAGGCGTGGCTGTCGATTTGCTCCCGAACCCATCCGGCGATGGCGCGGCCCAGCCCCGGCGACAGGGTCGGCGCCGTGGCGAAGTCGCCCCGGCGTCCGCCGACTTCTCCGATCCCCGCCGTATAGTAGCCGTGGACGGGATCGTAGAGGGCCGCCGCCATGAACTCGTCGAAGGGCAGCGCCCCGCCCCGCGCCGAAAAAAGGCGCTCGAGGAATCCGAGGAGACCGGTCATCGCCCCTCGACCGCCAGGACGCCCTCCTCCACCTCCTGATGCAGGCGCAGCTGCCCGCAGGCGGCGGCGATGTCGTGCCCTTTCTCGCGGCGCAGCGTGGCGACCACCTTGGCCCGCTGGAGAATCTGGAGGAAGGCCTCCTGCCGGGATTCGGCGGGGCGCTTCCAGGGCAGCCCCTCGACGGTGTTGTAGGGGATCAGGTTCACCTTGGCGTCGATGGACTTCGCGCGCTTCGCGAGGAGGGCGGCCTGCTCGGGCGAATCGTTGACGTCCTCGATCAGGATGTATTCGAGGGTGATCTTCTGCTTCTTTCGCTCCCGCCAGACCTCGAGCGCCTGGAACAGCCGCTCGATGGGGTATTTGGCATTCACCGGCATGATCTTCCCGCGCACCTCGTCGCTGGCGCCGTGGAGGGAGATGGCGAGCCGGATCTGGACGGGCAGCTCGGAAAGGCGCTCGATCTGCGGCGCCAGCCCGCTGGTGGAGACGGTCATGTGGCGGGCCCCGATGCCCATCCCCCAGGGCGCGTTGAGGATGGAGATGGCCTTGACGAGGCGGGACAGGTTCGCGAGCGGCTCGCCCATGCCCATGAAGACGAGGTTGCGCACCGGCTCGCCCGATTCCTCCTCCGCGGCGAGGACCTGGCCGACGATCTCCTCGACTTCGAGATTGCGGGTGAATCCGGCGAGACCGCTGGCGCAGAAGGCGCAGGCGTAGGCGCAGCCGACCTGGCTGGAGACGCAGAGCGTGATGCGGTCGCTCTGCCCGCCGTCGAAGTGGACGTTGGCCGGGATCTTCACCGTCTCGACGAGCCGCCCGTCGCGGAGACGGAAGAGGAACTTCCGGGTCGTGTCCCGGGAGCCCGCCACGCGCACGACGGCGAGCCGGTCGAGGGAGAAGGAGGCGGCCAGCTCCGCCCGCAGCGCCTGGGGCAGGTTCGTCATCTCGTCCCACGATTTCGCCCGCCGGGCGTAGATCCACTCCACGATCTGCTTCGCCCGGAACGGACTCTGCCCGCGCGCCCGGACCCACTCGGCCCAGTCGTCGAGCGTCAGACCAAAGGCGGAAGGAAGGCGGGCGGACGGAATCATGTGTGCAAGCCCCAAGAAACCACGGATCGCGGGATTTGGCAGGCGCTATTTCGGAGCGCGCCAGATCGCCAGCCAATTGGTTCGGCAATGCGTAAAGATTGGAAATATAAAAAATTTTCGCTTAAATCTTGTGTTTTTATAAAAATCGTAATAAATTGACCTTATGGAAAAGCAAGCTTTCAAGTTCCTTCACCTCCTCATCGCTTCCGCCTTGGTCGCGGTTTCCTCGCCTGTTCTCGCCGGCACCAGCTTCCGCCTCAACTCGAAGTCGCCGATCGCCCCCAAGC
>CAYMMC010000128.1:0-7819 GCA_964391125.1 uncultured Akkermansia sp. | reverse complement strand
TCGAGGAACGGACCAGATTCCCCGACTTCGCGTAGAACTCGGCCTTCTTCCCGAGGCTCTCCTTCTTGGTGACCCAATAGCGGATCTTCGCGTAGGTGTCGCCGAGGGAGTTCGCCTCCAAGGTGTAGACCGTGGCGGCCTCTCCGTTGACCTCGCCGTCCTCCTGGCCCGTCAGCTTGTAGCCGTCGACGTAGCTGGTCGAGGCGATGTCGCCGATGGCCGCGTCGCCGGAGAGGCGCTGGCGCTTCGAGACGGAAACCGGGCGGCTTAGGCCGGGCTTCCAGAACCACATGTTGCCGCCGGACTCGGCGAGGTAGCGGCGCCCCGTCGCGTCGGCGGGTTCGACCACCTCCGCGAAGATCTTTCCGCCTTGGGAAATGGCGGTGAACTTCGCATCCTTCGTCCCGGTGACCTTGACGGTCCAGCCGACCCCCTGGTCGCCGGTGAGGATGCCCCGGGCCTGTTCGGCGGCGAGCAAGGCCGCGTCCTGCGCGGGGGCGGAAGCGGCGAGGAGAAGCGCGAGGAGGGCGAGAGGAAGGGGGGTCACGTTCATGCGGTGCGGTCGGTAGGGGTCGGACGGCCATCGGACCGGGGACGACCGTCGATCGGATGGGCGAAGTGAAGAGAAGCACGGGAAAAGGGATGCTTCCAGCAATTGCTGCGGGGAATCGCCCCCTCCCGTCAAAGCCAGCCGGCCCAGAGCACCGCGACGTAGACGGCCTTGGAAGCGATATGGAGCCACTGGTCGACGGCGAAGGAGGTCCGCCCCTCGCATTTGGCCCAGTCGATGGTCCAGTGGAGGACGAACTCCGCGAAGGCGAGAATCGCGTATCCGCTGACGAGCCAGACGAAGCCCGCATGGACGAGGCAGTGGGCGCTCATTAGATACACCCAGAGATCGGACGGACTGCCCTTGCCGTCGGCGAGCGTTGGCGGCGGGGCGTTGCGGTTCTTTCCCCGCGAGAGAAAGTCGCCCTGCAGGGGAAAGTCCGCGAGGGCGTGTCCGATGGCGAAGGCGAAGAGGAGGACCAGTGCCGACGACAGGCCGGCGGGAGCGGCGAGAGGCAGGGTCTGGATCTCGAACATGCGACCGTGGGATTCGCCGCCGCTGACGGCGGAATGGCGGAGCCGCCCGGAGACGGATCCCGATCAGAAGGAATCGAGCATCGCCTCCCGGGCCATGGCGGCCTTCTCGTTCATCTTGCGGAGCCGCTTGCTCAACTGGGTGGCCACGTTGACGAGAAGGCGGGCCGCCGTGCGCGGATGGGCCTCCAGATATTGCTCCAGCCTTCCCCGGTCGATGCGCCAGACTTCGGAGAAGGATTTGCTCACCACGCTGGCGCTCGCCTGCCCCGGATCGAAGATGTTGATCTCCCCCACGGTGTCCCCGGCCTTGAGCGTTCCCAGAAGGACGGAGCGGCCCGTCACCTCGGTCTGCACGTGGAAGGTCCCCGAGACGATCATGAAGAGAGCGTCCTGGTTGTGCCCCTCGTCGATCAGGGGCTCCCCCTCCGAGAGCGAGATGAACTCGCCGAAGTTGCCGAGCTGGGTGCGCTCTTCGATGTCGAAGTCGGTGGCAAAGCCCATTTCGGGAAGGATGGCGTTGGACATGGGGAGACTGGGTGAAGACAGGAACGGCACCGGCCCCGGAAACGGGGGAGGTGGCGAGGAAAGGTCAGTATTGCCCGCTCATCATTCCGGGCATCCCCGCTTGGCCCTCCCAGGGGGCGGGCATGTTGTGGGGCATGCTGCTGAGCTTTTCGCGGGAGGGCTTGGGGCCGCTGTCGAAGGTCTCGCAAGACGCCAAGGCCAAGGGCGCCGCGACGAACAGGAGGAGGCGGAGAAAAAGCATGGCAGGTGGGAAAAGGCGGAGGGCGACCGCGTCACTGAGCGTTCTCGAAGATCACCTTGTCGCCGGGCTGGACCTGGATCCCGCTGACGAGGGAGTCGTCGACGATGTCGGCGACGGTGACGGCGTCCTCGAGATTGACGATGCGGAGCCGGGCGATGCGGGTGTTGCCGCGCTTCACCAGCAGGGAGGAATCGGCCGCGACGCCGTGGGAGCGGCCCGCGTTGACCATCACGAAATCCCACTCGCGGTTCACCGCGATCACCGTCGCGACCAGCCCGTTCAGGGAGAGGCGCTGGGCGCGCTGCATCTGGACTCCCTCCTCCTCCTTGACTTTGGCGACCTGGACCTGCTTGGCCTGGGCGGCGGTGCCGAGCGCCGTGTTGAGCTCGGCCTTCCGCTCTTGATGCTTCGTGAGAGTGTCCTTGAGCATCGTCAGGGTCATCTGGAGATCCTCGGAAGATTTGATCTGCCCGTCGGGGAAGGCCTTGGCCACGGCGAGATCGATCTCCTTCTGCTCGATCTCGACTTTCTTGAACTCCGCCGTGACCGTCTCGAGCTCGCGCTCGAGGACGAGCACCTGGCGCTTGACCTCCTCCACGGCGGCGGCGGCCTGGTTGCGGGTGTCCTTGGCCTGGGTCTCCTTGGTCTCGGCGTCGGCCCGCTTTTGCTCGGCGTCGTTGAGCTCGTTGCTCACCGCCACCACCTTGGCCTTCGTGTCGGCGAACGCTTTGCCCGCGTTGTCGAGGTCCTGCTTGTTGAGCCATCCGACGAGCGCCGCGCCGACCATGGCGAGCGCGGAGAGGAGCATGATGATTTTTTTCATCTTCTAGGAGAATGGAGTTGGAATCTTGCGAAGGGGGCCGGGTTCCGGAGGACCTGCTTATTGGAAGGGATCGGGCGCCGGAGCGGGGTTTTCCGGCTGGGGCGCAGGGCTGCCGAAGGGATCGGGGGCGGCGGGCGGCGCCGCCGGAGCCGCGTCCATCGCACCTCCGCCGAAGGGATCGGGCGCGGCGGGAGCCGCCGGGGCCGCCTCCCCACCCATGGCGCCGTCGGCGGGCGCCGGGGCCGGCGCGGAAGGAGCGCCCTCCCCCGCCGGGGCGGAAGCGGGAACGACCGCAGGCGTCTGGACACGCACCGACTTCACCACGGTGTCGCCCACCTGCACCGACTGGCCGGGCGCCAGCGAGCCGGACACGATGTCGGCCACCGTCTCGCCAGCCTCGACCGAAGTGACGAGGAGGCGGCAGATCGGCTGCCCGCGGCGATAGACGTCGAGCTGGGCGCGGTGGACGACCCCCTGGTCGAAGCCGCCCTCCACCACCACGAAGCCCCATTGGTTGTAGGCCTTCTTGATCTTGCTCTGGAACTCGCCGCGGATCACCCCGGCCTCCTGGTCGGCGCGCAGGGCTTGCAGCTCGGCGGCGACTTTTTCGAGGCGGTCCCGCTCGACCTGGGCCGAGGCCACGGCCCCCTCCAACTGGGTCACCTCGATCTCCGCCTCTTCGATCTGGGTGCGGATCTGGACCATCTCCTTATTGATCGCCTCCACGTTGTGGATGTCCTTGACCAGTTCTTTGGCCTCCTCCAGCTTGGCCTTGTTCGTCTCGAGGTTCTCCTGCTGCGCCTTCAGGTTGGACTCGGCCTCAAGGGCCTTGGCGTCGGCGTCGATCTTGGCGGTCTGGAGCGTCTCGGCCTCCATCGTCAGGGCGGCGATGGACCGCTCCAACTGCGCGATGGTCTCGTTCGCTTTCTCGAGATCGGCGGTCCGGGTCTCCAGCGCCTTCTTCTCGGCTTCGCCGTCGGCGATCTGTTTCTGCAGCGCCCCCATGTTGTCGTAACTGAGCCAGCCTGCGAACGCGAGGACGGCGGCTGCGATGACTAACAATACTTTCCACATGGGAGTCTGCTTGTTTGAGTTGAACGGAATGCGGTGTGTTTCGGCGGTCGAACCTAGCGAGGGAGGTTCTCAAAAACAACTCCAAAGTTCTGCTTCTCCGTCAGAATTAAAAACTTTTCCCGCCATGACAAGCTCGTTCTTTGAAAAAATGCGACGGCATCCCGCCGGAAACGGCCCTCTCACCCCTGCGCCGGCCGCTCTGGAGCGGAGTTCATCCGGAATTCCGAGAATTTGATCAAGGCCTTGCGGTAGGGGGCTCCCAGAGGCGGGCCCGTCGCTCCGTCCGCCATCTCGAACCAAGCGCCTTCGCCCGCGTCGGACTCCGGAGGCGACCAGTGCGCGGGGGCCTCGTAGACCTTCAGAGTCACCCGGTAGCGAGTGATCGGATAGTCGAAGCGAAACAGCTCCCGCAGGTCGGCCGCGAATTCGGCGTCGATCTCGGGCAGCCGCCAGAGCCCGCGACGGCGGCTGCCCGTCTCGGGCCGGAGATAGACCCGCCCCCCCTTCTCGGCGAGCAGGGCGCGCTCCTCCCGGGCCACGGCGGCGGGCCTCTTCCGCTTCAGCGGGAAGCGCTCCACCTCCCCGCGCCGGGCGGCGGCGCAGGAGCGGCGCACCGGGCAGACCGGGCATTCCGGCGTGGCGGGGCGACAGATCCGCTGCCCCAGCTCCATCAGGCCCGAATTGTAGAGCCGCGCCTCCGACTCCGGGACGAGAGCCTCCGCCCACGCCCACAGGATCCGCTGCCCTGCCGGAGAGTCGATCGCCTCCTCGCAGGCGAAAATCCTCGCCAGCACCCTGGCCACGTTCCCGTCCACGAGCGGGGCGGGCCGGTCGTAGGCGAAGCTCAGCACCGCCCCCGCCGTGTAGCGCCCCACCCCCGGCAGCGCCAGGATCGCCTCCGCTTCCTCGGGAAAGCGCCCCCCGAGCTCTCCCGCGACGATCTCCGCCGTCCTCTTCAGATTGCGGGCGCGATTGTAATAGCCGAGCCCCTCCCAGGCCTTCAGCACCTCCGGCTCCGACGCCGCGGCCAGGGCCGTCCAGTCGGGAAAGGTCCGCATCCATCGCTCGTAGTAGCCGCGTCCCAGCACCGTCGCGATCTGAGTCTGCTGCAGCATCGCCTCCGAAACGAGGATCGCGTAGGGGTCGCGCGTGCGCCGCCAGGGATAGTCCCGCCCTTCGGCGCGGAACCAGGCGAGCAGCGCACCCCGAAAGGCCGCGACGCCCTCCTCGCCGCCCAAGGCTTCTCTTGAGGCAAACACTTCTTCCATGGTCGGGCCGACCGGCCCGCGACACCATACCCCTGCGTCCGGAAACAAAAGGGAAAACTCGGATCGACCGCGCCGGCGCTCCCGTCGGCGGGGTCGGCCGGCTTCGGAATTGCGACGGACTCTCTGCTAAAGAACGATTGCCAAACGCCGGAAATCCTCTCACAATACGGCAAAGCGATCACCGAACTCCACTCCCGAACCGATTATGGCCACCATCACCAAGCGAGATCTCGTCGTCCGCATCAGCAACGAGACTGGATTGACCCAGCAGGAAGTCTTCAACGTCGTGCAGTCCCTCATCGAGGAGGTGACCTCCAGCCTCGCCTCCAACGACGACGTGGTCCTCCGCAATTTCGGTGCCTTCCAAGTCACCAAGACCAAGCCGAAGATCGGGCGCAACCCCAACAAGCCCGAGGCCGCCGTCCCCATCCCCGCCAGGGCCGTGGTCAAGTTCAGGCCCGGCAAGGAGCTGAAGGAGCGGGTCGCCAAGGTGCTTCCCGAACTCTGAGCCCCTTCGGAGGGAATCCCCCCTCGGGAATCCCCTTTTCCCGGCCCGCGATTTCCCTTGCGGCTTCGCGTCGGGTGACTTACAAATTGCGGCTCTTTCCGCGGCCCCCCCTGCGGGCGCCCTTTGTCACCCCTACGCTGCCCATCCGCCATGGCCAAGACCGCACCGAAGAAACCCGCCCCGAAAAAGGCGACTCCGCCGAAGAAGGCCGCAAGCAAGGCCAAGGCGACCGCCCCCAAGGCCGCCTCCACGAAGAAGGCGGCCCCGACCAAGGGAAAGGCGCCCGCCGCCGAAAAGCGGGCGGCCTCGGCGAAGAAGTCATCGTCGGCGGCAACGAAGGAAGCCGCCAAGAAGTCGGCGTCGTCCGCAAAAGCCGCCGCGAAAAGCGCGCCAGTCAAGAAAGCCGCCCCCGCCAAGACGACCGCTCCCAAGAAATCCGCCGCCAAGAAAGCGGCGCCGTCCGCCAAGAAGACCTCCCCGTCCAAGGCCGTCGCCAAGAAGGCCGCGCCGAAGAAGACCACTCCGAAGAAGGCCGCCCCCGCCAAGAAAGCCGCCGCCACGAAGCCGGCGCCGTCCGCCAAGAGAGTCTCGCCGTCCAAGGCCCCCGCCAAGAAAGCCGCCTCCACGAAAGCGGCGCCGTCCGCCAAGAAGCCCCAGGCGAAGAAGGCCGTTCCTTCTTCCAAGGAGCAGTCGGCGCCCAAAGCCGCCGCCAAGAAACCCGCCCCAGCCAAGGCTGCGACAAAACCGTCTTCCGCCAAACCCGCCGCCTCCAAGGCGGCGGCTCCGGCATCCGCCCCTTCCAAGTCCAAACCGGCCGCCGCCGAGCCCAAGCCGTCCAAGGCGACCGCCAAGTCCCCCGCATCCGTGAAAATACCGCCCAAGAAACGAACCCTCGCCAAACGGCGCCCCCTCTTCGCCCATCTCAACCAAGCGCCCGTCGTTCCGGCCCCGGAGACGGGCGAGCCGCCCAAAAAGCTCTCCAAGGCCTTCCTCAAGGCCCAGCGGCAGCACCTTCTCGACCTGCGCGACTCGCTCGTGGACCAAATGTCCGGAGTGGCCCGGGACTCCCTCGGACGAGGCGACGAGGGCTCCGACTCCTCCGCCTTCGGCATGCACCAGGCCGACGCCGGCAGCGACGCCTACGACCGCGACTTCGCCCTCAACATCCTCTCCCAGGAGCAGAACGCCCTCTACGAGATCGAAGAGGCCCTCCTCCGCATCGAGAACGGCGACTACGGAATCTGCCAAGGCTCCGGCAAGATGATTCCCCAGGCCCGTCTCGAGGCCATCCCCTTCGCCCGCTGCACCGTCGAGCATCAGGAGAAGCTCGACCAGGAGCAGGCCGCAGGGCAATACCGCTCCCCCGTCACCTCCCTCTTCGGATTGGAGGAGAAGGAGGTCTCCAAGCCCACCGACGAGGACGAGGATTGAAATTATCGGTTGAGAAGCCCGGAAAGTGCCCTAGATTCCCCGCCCTCGCGATATCCATCACCCCATCCAGACATGCCCAGAGAAGTCATCATCCTTGAATGCACCGAGGCGAAGGCGGAAGGCGCACGTCCTTCCATCTACCCGACCACGCGAAACAAAAAGAGCCTCCGCACCCCGGGCCGCTTGGAGAAGGTGAAGTTCAATCCCTACCTCAAGCGCCGCACCCTCCACCGCGAGAAGCGCTGATCCTCCCCATCCATCCTCGAACGCCATGGGTCCGAAAACCGAACAGAGAGCCATCAACCTCCGCCGCGCCAACCGGCGCATGCCCCGCCGCCGCTTCGACATTCCGGCGGAGAAGGTGAGCTACCTCAATCCCGAGTTCCTCCGGAACTTCACCACCGAGTCCGGCAAGATCTTCGCGCGCCGCACCACCGGCGTCTCGGCCAAGCTCCATCGCCGGATCACCCGCGAGATCAAGCGCGCCCGCGCCCTCAATCTGATGTGATCCGGCCCTCGCCGACCGATCAAGAACCTCCGACCGTACGGGATCAGGCTCACCGCCTGATCCCGTTTTTCGTTTTTACCGATGCGAGGCCGGAGCGCCCTCGGGCCTGCCTTCCTCCTGCCTTCCCGAACGGAGGGCACGGCCCGGCGCCCTCGATGCGCGGAGCCGAAAGCCCGGAACCTCCCTCGGCAAGGGACTCCACAAAATCCAGGTGGCTGCCAAGAGAAAAGGCTCGCGGGGGGACGGGTCATCTATTCCCGGCAGCCATTCCGGGGATAACCGGAATCCAGCCCCCATGTCGCTACGCCGCCTCGGGGTAAAAGGGAGACGGCAGCTCGGGGTATGCCCGGAAGAC